>RFTM01000186.1 GCA_009923475.1 Gammaproteobacteria bacterium
ACGCGCGATCCGGTCATCGCCGTCTTGCCGCCGCCGCCCGGTCCTTACGAGGGCAACAGCCCTGCGATGCCGAGATATTTCGATCTGATGACAGACGGCAAGTCCTGCTCGGTCCTTGACCGCAAGACCGGCGTGCTGCACCCGCTGGCCGGAGTCGCTTGCCGACCGAAGTGACCGCGCGTCGCTTTGGTATCATCCGGGTGTGTTTTCGCACGCCTCGGAGCCCACCGTGACCCGTCTCCACCGCCGCGCGCGCGGCTTCACCCTCATCGAGATCATGGTGGTCGTGGTGATCATCGGCCTGCTGGCCGCATTCATCGTGCCACGTGTCATGGGTCGCGTCGAGGAAGCGCGCGTCACCAAGACGCGCACCGACATCCAGGCGCTCGAGACCGCGCTCGCGATGTACCGCCTCGACACCGCCCGGCTGCCCAGCACCGAACAAGGCCTCAAGGCGCTCGTCACCCAGCCCGCCGACCCCAGCGTGCGCAACTGGAAGCCGGGGGGTTACCTCGCGCGCGTCTCGGCCGACCCTTGGGGCAACGAGTACCGCTACACCTACCCCGGCAGCCGCGGCGGCGAGTACGACCTTTGGTCCTTGGGTCCGGACGGCCAGGGCGGCACGCCCGAGACCGACCGCGACAACATCGGCAATTGGGACCTCGCCAACTGAAGATCCCCTCGCCGCCAGACGTGCGCGTATGGCCCACGGCGGCGGCGGGTTTCACCCTGCTCGAACTGCTGGTGGTGCTCGCCATCATCGGCATCGTCACGGGCGGCGCTTTGCTCTCGTTCGGGCTCTTGGGGCCGGACCGGCGCTTGACCCAAGAGGCCGATCGCCTCGCCGCCCTGCTCGGACTCGCCGCTGACCGCGCGGAACTCGAGGTGCGTGATTACGGCCTGCGTTTCCGGCGCGACGGCTATGAGTTCATGGCTTGGGATCCCCGCCGCCGTCTGTGGTCACCCATCGTCGATGACGCGATGCGGCCGCGCCGCTGGCCGGCAGGCCTGATGGCCGACATCGACCTCGACGGCCGCAGGATCGCGCTGCCGAAGTCGGTGCAGCCCGGCGATCCGCCGCAGTTGGGGGTCGATGCGCGCGGCGAGTTCACGAGCTTCGAGATCAGGCTGCATCGCGAAGGCGACCCGCTGACCGAACACATCGCGCCTGCGCCCGAGGGCGGACTGCGTCGGCGACAGACCCGCGATGCGCGCGCGGTGCCGGAGCCCGCCCGATGAGCGCCTCCCGTCCTCGCCGGCGCGATGCCGCGGGTTTCACGCTCATCGAAGTGCTGGTCGCGCTCATCATCGTGGCGCTAGGCGCGAGCGCGATGCTGGTCGCGCTGCGCACCGCGGCGGACAGCGCGCAGCGCCAACGCGAGCGCATGCTCGCGGGCTATGTCGCCATGAACCGGATCATCGAGACGCGCCTCGAACCCGAATGGCCTTCCCTCGGCAGCCGCGAGGGCGTGGTCGAGATGGGCGGACGGCCCTGGCGATGGCGCCAGGAGATCACGCGCACGCCGTTCGAGGGCGTGCTGCAGATCACCGTGCAGGTGCGCGCGGAACCGCCGGGCGGCACCGCGGCAGGAGGCGCCCGCGACCGCGCCGCCCGCGACGCAGGATGGGCCGTGACGCTCACCGGCGCGCGCGGCCGCAGCATGCTCGTCGATCCCGGCCCCGATCGCCTGTGGGACACCGCGCGGCGGGAGGGTCCGTGATGCGCGAGCGCGGCTTCACCCTGCTCGAGCTGCTGGTGGCGCTCTTCATCGCGGCGCTGATGTTCGCCATGGGCTACGCCGCGCTCGGCCAGGTGGTGCGTCAACGCGAGTCGGTGCGCGCGGAACAGCAAGCGGTCGATGACCTGCAACGCGCGCTGCGGGTCCTGACCTTGGATTTCGCACAGGCTGCGGCCCGACCGGTGCGCGATGCGCTCGGGCGCGGCAGCGAGGCCGCGGTGCTCGCCGATCCCCGCATCTCTCAGGGCGTGTTCCTGACACGGTCCGCGGGCGCGCCGGTGCTCGGCGCGTCCCGTCCCGCGCTGCAGCGCGTGTCTTGGGCGCTGGAGGGCGGCGATCTGGTGCGCGTCTCGTGGCCCGCCCCCGACCGTACCCAGACCACGCCGGAGCGGCGCCGCGTGATGCTCAAGGACCTGCGCCGCCTGCAGTTCCGCTTCCTCGCGCCCACCGGCGAGTGGGTGACCGAGTGGCCCGGACGCTTCGATGCCGATGCCGGCGCGGCCCAAGGCCGCCTGCGCCCGCGCGCCGTCGAGGTCACGCTGGAAGATGCCCGGATCGGCGTCGTGCGCCGGCTCATCGAGGTCGGCGGATGAAAGCGCGGCAACGCGGCATCGCCCTGCTCGTGGCGCTGATCCTGGTCGCGCTTTCGACCGCCATCGCCGCCGCGATCGCCTTCGACACGGGCCTCGGTCTTCGCCGGTCCCAAGGCGGGCTGGCCCAGGACCAGGCCCTGCTGCTCGCCGGCGGCGCCGAGGCCTTCGCCGCCGAGATCCTGGTCGATGACCTCGCCTTCGGCAACGCGCAGGTCTACAGCGCGCAGCGTTGGCACAATCCCATCGGTCCACTGGAGCCCCTGCCGGGCGTGCGCGTCTCCGCCCAGCTCGAAGACCTGCAGGGGCGCTTCAACCTCAACAGCCTCGTGACCGCCGACGGTCGCGTCGATCCGGTGGCCTTGCAGGTGTTCCGCCGTTTGCTGCAACGCCTCGAGCTCGAGCCGGAATGGGCCGATCGCATGGCCGACTGGATAGACGCCGACGACCAGGCGCTGGCCGCCGGGGCCGAGGACGCCGTCTATTCCAGCGCCGCTCCGCCCTATCGCACGCCGGGACGGCCGATCACCTCGGTGGCGGAGCTGCTCGCGCTGCCCGACCTCGGCGCCGCGCGTTACGCGCGACTCGCACCCTTCGTCGCCGCCCTGCCCCGCGACGCCGTGATCAATCTTTGTACGGCCAGCGCCGAGCTGCTCGACGCGCTGACCGATGAACGGCAATGGACCGGCGCGCCCGAGGCATTGGCGCGCAACCGGGCCCGCGAGTGCTTCCCGACGCCGGCTACGCTGCGCGCGTCGATGCCGCCGGACGCGTATGAACGGCTGCAGCGCAGCGTCGGGCTCGCGGACCGCTCGCGGCATTTCGGCCTGCAGGTCGAGGCCGGCGTTGGCAGCACCGGGTTCTCCTTGTACAGTCTGCTGCGCGCCACCTACGGGACCGAGGGTCCGGCCCGCATCCGCGTCATGAGCCGTCAGTTCTCCGAATGAGCGACACCCTTTTCCTGCGCCTGCGCTCGCTGTCGCCCTCCGATGAGGTCGAGTGCTGCGTGGCGGACCGCTCCGGTGTCACCCCGACGGAGAGCCTGCCGCTGTCCGCCCTCGCCTCGCGCGCAGGCGGTCGCCGCATCGTCGCCTTCCTGCCTTCGGCCGAAACCCTCGGCGTCGCGGTGTCCTTGCCGCCGATGTCGGCCGCAAAGGCCCGAGCCGCGCTGCCCTACGCGCTCGAGGACCAGTTGGCCGGCGACCTCGAGGAGCAGCATTTCGCGGTGGGCGCGCGCCTCGCCGACGGTCGTTGGCCGGTGCGTGTGATCGCGCTCGCGCGGCTCGCGGCATGGCTCGACCTGCTGCGCGGCGCAGGGATCGAACCTCAGGCCTTGGTGGCCGAGGCCGACGCGCTGCGCGACCGGCCGGGCGACCTGATGCTGTGGCTGGACGGCGACGACGCCCATTGGCGCGCGCCCGGTTCCGCGCCGGTCACGCTGCCCAGCGATGTCTTGCCGGAGGGCGCGGCGGCGGCCTTGGGCGACGCGCGTTCCGGTACGCTCGGCCTGCGGGTGCTCGGCCGGCCGGAAGACCTCGAGCGACACGCCGACGGTCTCGCTGCCGTCGCCGGCGGTTTCCTGCAGCGCGTGGACCAGTCGTTGCCGCAGAGTCCGCTGTCTTGGCTCGCGTCCCAGTTCGATGCCACCGCCGTCACCAATCTGCTGCAGGGATCGTTCGCGCCCGCGCGCGGCCCTGCCGCCGGACTTGAGGCGTGGCGATGGCCGATCCGGCTCGCGATCGTCGCCCTCGTGTTGCAGGTGTTCGGATGGGGACTCGAGGCTTGGCGCTTGCACCGCGCCGCGCAGCCTTTGGATGCAGCGCTGCTCGAGGCGGTTCGCCCCCTCGACCCCTCGGTGCAGGATCCGGCCACCGCGCGCAGCCTGCTCACCGCCCGCCTCGCCGACTGGGACCGTCGCGAGCGCGACCCGTCCGCGGCCCCGTTCATCGCGGCGCTCGCGACGCTGGCCGATGCGCGGGCGGCTGCGCCTGCCGTCGAGCTCATCGGCCTGCGCTTGACCTCGAGCGCCTCCGCACGCATCGCCGCCCGGCTGGGCGCCGGCGCGGACCTCTCCGCC
>RFTM01000187.1 GCA_009923475.1 Gammaproteobacteria bacterium
TCCACCTTCACCAGGCTGGAGGCCGTGATCTCGCCGAACAGCCAGCCGTAGGGGTTGATCAGGAAATGGTGCTCGGGCCCCGGCACGCGCGCCGACAGGTGCGTGAAGATCATGTCGTCCCAGCCGTGCAGCGCGACCAGCCGGTACAGCGCCGCGAGCTCCACCCTCGCCTTCCATTCCTCTGCGGTCATGCGCTCCTCCAGGGGTTGAGGTCACGATAGCTCTCGGCCTGCGGATCGACGCGCACCACCTGCTTGCCGTGGTTCGCGCCGGAATAAAGCCGGATCAGCGCCTCGGGCATGCGCTCGAGACCCTCGAGCACGTCCTCCGCGAAGGTCAGCGCCCCGGCCGCGATCATGCCGGCCATCGCCCGTTCCGCGCGCGGGAAGTCCTCCTCCATCCGGTAGATGAAGAAGCTGCGCATCGTCGCGTAGCGCTTGTGCAGCCACTGGTAGTTGCGCAGCGCATAGGGCTGTTCCTCGTCGCCGAGGTACTCCGAGATGCGCCCGCAGAGCGCGATGCGCGCGTCGGGGCGCAGGTGCAGCAGCGCCGTGTCGAGCGTCGCGCCGCCGACGTTGTCGAACATCACGTCGAGGCCGTCGGGCAGCAGCGCGCCGAGCCGCTCGTGCAGGTCCTCGGCGCGATGGTCGATGGCGGCGTCGTAGCCGAGCCGCTCGACCAGCATCCGGCATTTCTCCGGTCCGCCCGCGATGCCGACGACGCGGCTCGCGCCATACCGCTTGGCGATCTGCGCGATGCTCGAACCGACGCCGCCCGCCGCGGCGGAGACGAGCACCCGGTCGCCGGGCTGCATCTGCGCGACGTCGAGCAGGCCGAGATAGGAGGTGAAGCCGGTCACGCCGAGCACGCCGATGCCCGTCGAGAGCGGGGCGATGCGCTGCGCGATCTTGTACATCATGAAGTACGGGCTGCCGTCGCTGACCGAGAACTCCTGCCAGCCGAGCTTGCCCTGCACGAAATCGCCCGGCGCGAAGCGCGGGTTGCGCGACGCGACCACCACGCCCACGCCGCGGCCGCGCATCACCTCGCCGAACTGCAGCGGCTTCTCGCCCGCGCCGCCCTGCAGCATGTAGCGGCGCATCACCGGCGCCGCCGACAGGTAGAGCGTGCGCGTCAGCAGCTCGCCCTCGCGCAGCGGCGGCACGGGACGCGTCACCAGCGCGAAGTCGGACTCGCGCACGGCGCGGCCGACCGCCCGGTCGGCGAGCGTCCACTGGCGGTTGTGCAGCGGATACGGCGGCGAGGACGGGTTGCTCGGGGACGGCATCTGGGCCGAATCCTCCCACATCGTCGCCCCGGCTGTCCCGCCGCGGCGACGCGGGACGCGCTGACCGGCTGGCGGCAGGGCGCGCAAGCCCCCTCGCCGCGCGCCGCGCATCGTTGCTATACCGCTGGACCATGACGGACACCGATGTCGATGTGCTGGTGCTCGGCGCCGGCCTCTCCGGTCTCGAGACCGCGCTCACGCTCGAGGACAACGGTCTCAGGGTGCGCGTGCTCGAGGGGCGGCAGCGCGTCGGCGGTCGGCTCTACACGCTGACCGATATCCCGGGACATCCGGAGGTCGGCGGCAACACCGTGTCCTCGGCCTATGGCCGGGTGATCGCCGCCGGCAAGCGCTACGGCGTCGACCTCGAGGATGTGGCGCCGCGCTATGCCGCCTTCCCCGATCCGCAGGAGCTCTATGTCGGCGGCGAACACATCCCGCTCGACCGATGGCCGAGCCATCCGAAGAACCCGTTCGAGGGCGAGTTCCGCGCCTTGCCGCCCTCGGCCTGGGGGCGCACCGTGCTGCGCCGACGCCGCGAGTTCACCGACCTCGCGGCCTGGCACGATGCGGCCCACGCGCGCTACGACCGCTCGGTGCACGATTTCCTGCGCGGGCAGGGCGCGAGCGACCGCGCCATCGCCCTCGGCTACGAGACCAACATGCCCTACGGCACGGAGTCGGCGCACGACGTGTCGACGCTGCAGCTCGCGTTCGTCGACCACTGGCAGTCGATCAACCGCGGCGGCGCGGGCGCCGGCGAGCGCTTCGTGGGCGTGTTCCGCGGCGGCAACCAGAACCTGCCCATCGCGATGGCCAAGCGCTTGCGCGGCGACCTGCTGCTCGGCCGCCGCGTCATCGCCGTGCAGCAGGGGACGGACGGCGTCACCGTCGTCTGCAGCGACGGCTCGCGGCATCGCGCGCGCGCCGTCGTGTGCTCCATCCCCTTCCCGGTGCTGCGGCATGTCGCGCTCGACCCCCTGCCGCCGCCTGCGCAATGGCGCGCGATACAGACGCTGGGCGCCAAGCCGATCACGCAGTTCCACCTCGTCCCGCGCCGACCGTTCTGGGAGAGCGACGGGCTGAGCCCCGCGTTCTGGACCGACGGCCTCGCAGGCTCGGTGCTCGCCAACCGCGACGGGCGCGACCCGCGGCGGGTCACGAGCCTCACCGTCTGGTGCAGCGCCCGCAACGCCCGCTTCCTCGACCGCTTCCCGCGCGCCGAGGCCGCGCGCATGGTGGTCGCCGAGATCGAGCGCCTGCGTCCCGCGGCGCGCGGCGCGCTCGAGGTGGCGGCGGTGCACTCCTGGGAGCAGGACCCGTTCGCCGGCGGCACTTGGGCGATCTTCCGCCCGGGCGAGGTCGCGGGCACCGCCGCCACGATGGCCTCGCCGCACGGCCGGATGTCCTTCTGCGGCGAGCACACCGCGATCGCCGCTCGCGGCATGGAGGCGGCGTTCGAATCCGCCGAGCGCGTGTCGCTCGAGGTCCTGCAGCAGCTCGCGTGACGCATCGCGGCCGATGGCATAGGCTAGGCCCATGCGCATCGGCATCCTCGGCAGCGGCACGGCGAGCACCACGGCGCCGGCGCACATCATCGAGGCGCAGTCGGCCCACCCCGACCTCCGCCTCGAGCTGCTGACCCCGCGCCTGTCCGCGTTCGCGTCCTCGCCCTACGAGCGGCTGGTGGTCGACCTCGGCCATGTCGATGCGGCGCAGTCGGCGGCGGCGCGCGGCGCCGATGCCCTCTTCATCAACTCCTTCGCCGACTACGGTCTCGAGGCCGCGCAAGCGGCCGTCGCGGTGCCGGTCATCGGCGCCGGCGAAGCGACGCTGCGCGCCGCCTCGGCCGACGGCACGCGGCGCTTCGGCCTCGTCACCGTGTGGCCCGCCTCCATGGATTTCCTTTACGAGGAGCGCCTGCGCGCCACGGGGCTCGTCGGCCTCTGCACCGGCATCCGCCATGTCGGCGGCGAAGACGAACTGCAGCGCCTCGGCCAGGCCGACGGCGTGATGGACCGCATGGCCCGCCACGAATCGCGCATCATCGGCGCGATCGTCGCCGCCTGCGAGGCGGCGCTGCGCGAGGATGGCGCCCAAGCCATCGCGCTCGGTTGCACCTGCATGGCGCCCGTCGGACCGCGCATCGCCGCGGGCATCGCCGCGCCCGTGCACGAACCCTCGCGCTGCGGCCTCGAGGCCACGATCGCCGCGGCACGCTCCGGGCGGCGCGGCGCCCGCAGCGGGACCGCGCGCGACCCCGCACTCGTGCCGCAGATCGTCGCGGCTTGGCAGCGGTCGGGCGGCAGCGCGAACGCCGGCGACTGCCCCGTGTGCGTGGTCGGCGAGGCGCCGACCGGCACCGACGGATCGTCCTCCACGGAGACCCGCCGATGAGACGGCTTTCGAGACGACATGCCCTGCAGGGCGCAGCGGGAGTCCTCGGCCTCGCGCAGGCCTCGACGGCCTCGCTCGCCGCCGTCGCCACGCCCGACTTCAGCGACCCGATCGTCGCGCTGCGCGCCCACGTCAAGACCGTGGGCAGCCTCGGCAGCGAGACCGTGTGCTCGTTCATGCGCCTCAACATCTACGCCGATCTCGGCGCCGGCAACTTCGTCCCCTTCTTCACCATGAACAACATCCTGGTGGACCACTGGCGGCCGAAGGGCGACGACCAGCACGAGATGCGCAAGTACGAGGTCGGGTTCTTCACGCGCTTCGGCTCCCACGAGCCGATCGACCACTTCGACAATCCCGTCACCGGCAAGCGCGAGGCGGTCCACCAGTTCCGGCTCGGCCCGGTGCCGCGCGTCTACACGCCCGACGGCGTCATCGCGATGGGGTTCACGCCGAAGCTGTTGCCGATCGAGGTCGTCGGCGAGCGCGTGTTCCTCGCCACCCAGTCGATCGAGAGCTCGCCCGACATGACGCGCCCGGGCGAGACCAGCTACGTCAACTCGTTCATGACGATGTCGGCGCCAAGCGTGAACGGCTGCTGAAACACCGGTGTGGCAAACGTGTTGTCGACGACCAGCAACGATCCGGCCGCATGCGCAATGGC
>RFTM01000188.1 GCA_009923475.1 Gammaproteobacteria bacterium
CGACCGCGAGCCGCGCCGCGCCGAGCGGCCCTCGGACCACACGCCGGTCATCGCCGAGTTCACCCGCTGAGGCCTAGGCGTCGAGCGCGGCCTGCGGCGCCGGATCGACCGCCGCGACATGACGGACCAGGAGCTCGCCGAGCCGTTCCCGCACCTCCGCTGCGCCCTCGAGCTCGGCGGAGCCGAGCGCATCGCGCAGCACCCCGGCATCGAGCCGCGCCACGCAATCGTCCGCGACCGGCGCATAGCTGATGTGCCAAGGCTCGAAGCCGACACCGCCGCGGTCGCTCATGTACGGCCGGTAGAAGCCGTATTCGTGGGCATGCGCGGCGAGCCAGGCATCGAGCCGCGCGAAGGGACCGCCGGGCGCGTACTCGGCGGGCAGCAGCGCCGGGCGCGCGCCCTCGGGCAGCGCGGCGCGGTCGTAGACATCGAGGTCGCTGCCCCAATGATGCCGGCTCGCGCCGGGCAGGGCCGACCAGCAGAGGATCGCCTCGACGCGCTCCGCGGGCGTCAACGCCGCCGCCTCGAGCGCGCGGCCCGCGCGGTCGAGCAGCGGCCGCTCGCCGCGGTACTTCGCGTTCCAGATGAGGCATTGACGCTCGAAGTCGCGGAACGCGGACGCGGGCTCGAGCAGCAGCCCCTCGCGCGCCGCAGCGGCGCGCATCGCGAGGAACGGCCCGGCCGCGGCGGCATGCAGCGCGCAGCGCGGGTCGTCGAGCTCGACGAGGTGGGTGCGCGCACGGCCGGTCAACTCGAGCGCATCCAGCGGGATGTGGGGACGCGACGTCACGCGCCGCAGCATACCCGACCGCCGCCCGGGCCGGCGCGGCGCGTAGAATCGCGCCCGTGATCCACCTGCGCGACGTCCGCCTGCGGCGCGGACCCGAACCCCTGGTCGAAGGCGCCACCCTCAGCCTGCTGCGCGGCGAGAAGATCGGCGTCGTCGGCCGCAACGGCTGCGGCAAGTCGACGCTGCTCGCGCTGCTGCAGGGCGGGATCGCGCCCGACCGCGGCGAGCACGAGATGCCGCCGGGCCTCGCCGTCGCCTCGGTCGCGCAGGAGCTGCCGCATTCGCAGCGGCCGGTCATCGAGCATGTCATCGACGGCGATGCGGCGCTGCGCGGCACCGAAAGCGCGCTCGCCGCCGCGGAGGCCGCGGGCGACGGCTTCGCGCAGGCCCGCCTGCACGCCGAGCTCGAGCGCCAGGGCGCCTACACCGCGCGCAGCCGCGCCGCGGCGCTGCTCGACGGCCTCGGCTTCGACGCGGCGGACATCGACCGGCCGATCGCCGAGTTCTCCGGCGGGCTGCGCATGCGCGCCAACCTCGCGCGCGCGCTGATGTGCCCCTCGGAGCTGCTGCTGCTCGACGAGCCCACCAACCACCTCGACCTCGACGCCGTGCTGTGGCTCGAAGGCTGGCTGCAGGCCTACGCGGGGACGCTGCTGGTCGTCTCGCACGACCGCGATTTCCTCGACGCCGTGGTGGGCCGCGTGCTGCACATCCACGACCGGCGCATCGACTCCTACACCGGCGACTTCAGCCGCTTCGAGGCGCAGCGCACGGCGCGGCTCGCGCAGCGCCAGGCGGCCGACGAGCGGCTGCGGCGCGAGGCGGCGCATGTCCGCAGCTTCATCGAGCGCTTCCGCGCCAAAGCGAGCAAGGCGCGGCAGGCGCAGAGCCGCATCAAGTGGCTCGAGCGCTTGCCGGCGATCGTCGAGCAGCGCGCGGAGACGGTGTACGAGTGGTCGTTCGAGCCGCCGGCCAGGCTGCCCTCGCCGCTCGTGGTGCTGGACGGCGTCGCGGCCGGGCATCCCGCGGCGGAGGCCGCCGCACAGGCGCCCCGTCGCGTGCTCTCCGGCGTGTCGCTGTCGGTACGTCCGGGAGCGCGCATCGGCATCCTCGGCCGCAACGGCGCCGGCAAGTCCACCCTGATGCGGACGCTGGCGGGCGACCTCGCGCCGCTCGCCGGCACGCTCACCGCGGCGCCCGACCTCGAGACCGGTTTCTTCGCGCAGCTCGAGGTCGACCAGCTCGACGCGGGCGACACCGCGATCGGCCAGTTCTCGCGTCGTGCCGGCGCCGACATCGCCGCTTGGCCGGAGCAGCGCAAGCGCGACCACCTCGGCTCCTTCGGCTTCCGCGGCGACCGGGTGTTCGAGACGGTCGGCAGTTTCTCGGGCGGCGAGCGCGCGCGCCTGTCGCTCGCGATCCTCGTGGCACGCCGGCCGAACCTGCTGCTGCTCGACGAACCCACCAACCATCTCGACCACGAGATGCGCGATTCATTGTTGCTGGCGCTGCAGGATTTCACGGGCGCGGTGGTGCTGGTGTCGCATGACCGCGGCCTGCTCGGCGGCGTCTGCGACGAGTTCCTGCTGGTGCGCGACGGGCGCGTCGAGCCCTTCGATGGCGACCTCGCCGACTACGCGCGCTGGCTGGCGCAGCGCGACGCGGCGCCCCGGACGGCTGAGGCGACGACCGGCGCGACGGCCGCCGAAGACCGCCGCGGACGCCGCCGCGCCGAAGCCGAGCGCCGCAACAAGCTCGCGCCGCTGCGCGCGGCCTTGCGGGACATCGAGGCGGAGCTCGCGCACCTCGGCGCCGAGCGCGCGACCATCGAGGCCACGCTCGCCGATCCCGCGTTCTACGGGCGCGACGACGCAGCGCAACGCGGCTTGCCGCGTCGCCACGGCGAGCTGCTGGCGCAGATCGCGGCGCTCGAGGAGCGTTGGCTGGAGACGGGAGAGCAGCTCGAGGCTGCGGAAAAAGAAAAGGGCGGATCTTTCGATCCGCCCGAACGGGGGTCACTCGTCAGAAGGGACGGTTGACGATTGAAATTCTACTGACCCCCGCCCGGTTGTCAAGGGGTTGTACTGGGAAATGCTGTACAACCCTTGTACAAGTAAAAATCCGAAAAAAGTCTATTTGAAACAATGCCTTGGCGCTCAACGCGCCTGCGCGGCGCGGTCAGCCAAGGCCGCCAAAGCGTCACCGCTGGCCCGTTCGAAGGCCGCCACGATAGCCGACATCCGGTCCTCGCTCGCCTCTGCGCTGCCCTCGACCGTGAACGCCGTGAGGACCGACCGTTCGCCCCGCCGCGCCAGGGTGGCATCGAAGACCACGCGCACGGTCGGCGGCCCGCCGGCCGCCGAGTACTCGGCATCGAAGCGCCGCACCGTCACGCGCAACAACCGGTCGGCCGCATAGGGCGCCGCGGCATCGTGCACCACCGACCACGCGCCCTGCTGACGCAGCGCATCGACCACGAGGCGCTCGACCACCACCGGCAGCATGTCGGGCCAGCGGCTGGCCGCGTACATGTCCAGACGACGGTCCGGTTGCGTGAGCAGGATCTCGTCACGCGCATAGCCCGGCGCCGTCGCGATGCGTTGCACCTGCAGCGAGGCCGTCGCCGCAGCCGCGCCCGGGGCAGCGGGGCTCGGGCCAGCAGGGCTCGCCGCGGCGGCTGCCGCGACGGGACGCAGCACGTAGGTGACGGGCGCCGCCGTCCGGCCCGGCAGCAGGCTGCCGCATCCGCCGAGCAGGAACAGCGTCGCCAGCACGGGGAGCGGCCCGCGCAGCACGGGCAGGGCACGGCGGTAGGCAGGACGGCTCATCGGGGCACCTCGACGCCGCGCGTGGCGGGCGGATAGATCAGGCGGGACGGTTCCTCGCGTAGCGAGCGGCTGAGCGCGCGCAGTTCGTCGGCGGCGGCGCGGCTCTCGACCACCAAGCGCTCGATCTCGGGCAGGCCGGTACGCGTGAACTCGGTGACGTTGTCGGCGTTGTCGGCGACGAAACGGTCGAGGCGCGTGCTGGTCGCGGCGAGGTTGTCGGCCACCGTGCCTAGCCGCTGCACCGTGTCCTTGACCATGGGCGCCGCGGCATCGGTGGTGCTGCGCAGCGCCTGCGCGGCGGCGCCGAGTTCGGCCGCGGTGCCCCGCAGGTCGCGCACCAGGGAATCGACCTCGCGCATCGTCTCCGGCAGCGTGCGGCTCGCGCGGTCGAGGTTGCCCACGAGGCCGGACATCGCCTTGATGTTCTCGTCCGACAGCAACTGGTTGGCGCGTTGCGCGACCTCGGAGGCGCGACCCATCACCTCGGGGACCCCGCTAAGCAGCACATCGAAGCTCGAGCGCACCGAGCGGATCACCGGGTATTGCTCGCTCTCGACCAGGTCCGCGAGCCGCTTGTTGCCCGGGTCGCCGAGCAGGTCGATGTAGAGCAATCCGGTGACGCCGAGGAACGACAGCTCGGCGACGGTCTTCGCCGAGATCGGCGCGCGCGCGTCGATGTCGGCGATGACCTGCACCCGCGTCGCCGCGCGCCGGTCGA
>RFTM01000189.1 GCA_009923475.1 Gammaproteobacteria bacterium
CGCGCCCGCAGCCTCGTGCAACCGACCGCGCTGGCGTTCAGCCCGTCGGGCGACACGCTCTATGTCGCCGCCTTCGGCTCGGCGAAGGTCGCGGCGCTCGCCGTGTCCGCGCTGACGCCGACCGGGTTCACGCCCGACCCGGCGCGCCACATCGCGGTGCCGGACGGCCCGGCCGGGCTCGCGCTCAACGCCACGGGATCGCGGCTCTACGTCTACTCGCGCATCGCGCATGCGGTGAGCGTCGTCGACACATCGGCGCGCGCCGTGTTGCAGACCCGCGCGATGTTCTCCCCCGAGTCCGCCGCGGTCAGGACCGGCCGGCGTTTCCTTTATGACGCACTCGCCACCTCGGGCAACGGCACCGTGGCCTGCGCGAGCTGCCATGTCTTCGGCGACATGGACCACCTCGCCTGGGACCTCGGCGACCCGGACGGCGGCATGCTCGACAACCGCAACGACTACGTCGCCAACAGCCCCCGCACCACCGCCCGCTTCCACCCGCTCAAGGGCCCGATGGCGACCCAGACCTTGCGCGGCATGCGCGGCAACGGGCCGCTGCACTGGCGCGGCGACCGCATGGGACGCAGCCGCGCCACGGTGCGCGGCGCCGCCGAGAGCCTCGAGGAGGCCGCCTTCAAGGAATTCAACCCGGCCTTCGTGTCGCTCAACGGCCGCGAGGCGCCGCTCGCCGCGGCCGACCTGCAGGCCTTCACCGACTTCGCGATGCGCCTCGCCATGCCGCCGAACCCCGTGCGCGCGCTCGACAACTCGCTGACGCCCGACGAGGCGCAGGGCCGCGACATCTACCTCAACACGCCCACCACGCTGCTCGGCAGCTGCGACAACTGCCACCGGCTGCGGCCGGAGCAGGGCCAGTTCGGCACCGCGGGGCTGATGAGCTTCGAGGGCGGGCGCATCACCGAGAACTTCAAGGTGCCGCAGCTGCGCAACGTCTACGCCAAGGCCGGCATGTTCGGCTTCAGCCTCGATGCGGGCGCCCCGGGGGCCGCGGGTCCGCAGGTCCGCGGCTTCGGCTTCAGCAACGACGGCGCGATCGACACGCTCGACAATTTCTTCAAGGACCCCGTGTTCTTCTTCCCGGCGCCCGCCGACGAGAACCGCCGCAAGCTGATCTCCTTCGTGCTCGCGATGGACAGCGACCTCGCGCCCGTCGTCGGGCAGCAGGTCACGTGGCGCCCGGGTTCGACCGACGCGGTCGAGGCGCGCCTGACCCTGCTGCGCCAGCGCGCCGCGACCACCGGTCCGCGCGCCGAATGCGACCTCGTGGTGCGCGGCGACATCGACGGCGTCGCGCTGTCGGGCCTGTTGCAGTCCGACGGCAGCTGGCTGATGCGTGGCGGCGCGACGCGCACCGACGCCGCGCTGCGCGCGCTCGCGAGCGCGGCGCAACCGCTGACCTTCACCTGCATGCCGCCGCGCAGCGGCCGGCGCGCGGCGCTCGACCTCACCTGACCGGTTTCGGCGCCTCCAGCAGCTCGACGAGGTGTCCGTCCGGGTCGCGGGCGTGGAACACCTTGCCCTGCATCGGCGAGCCGTCGGGCGCGCTGCGCCGCGAGACGTAGACCTGCGGCGGTTCGAGCACCTGCGCGCCCGCCGCGACCAGCGCGGCATGGGTCGCGTCGGCATCGGCCACGTCGAACACCAGCACCACGTCGCCGCGGCCGGTCTTCGCCGCGTCGCGGCGGTTGTCGGCGGGGGTCGGCGCGGTGAACTGCACGAGGCCGATGCGGCCGCCGTCGCCGCTCGCGCTGGCGAGCACCACGAGGCGCACGGCGGTCGAGGGCGCGTTGAGCGGGAAGGGGTTGCCGGCCGGTTCGCGGGGGTTGGCGAAGTCGGTCTCGGGCCGGAAGCCGAGCGCGGCGTAGAACGCCTGCGCGCGGTCGGCGTCCTCGACCAGCAGCGAGGCGCGCAGCAGCGTCGGCGAGGCGCTGCCGGCGGACGCGGGCGCGGGCGCGGTCGTCGGCGTGGCGGCGGCGGCGAGGGCGGGCATGGCGAGCATCGGCATGGACATCAGCGGGATCAGTCGTTGCATGCGGGTCTCCGGGCGTCACTGGCTTGTTGCAGCGCCTGCACGACGGCGGAGGGACGACGTCGCTGCTGCATCAACATCCCGCGCAGGATAACCTCGCGCTGTCGGCCTGCAACCCGAAGCCGTTCCAGGGCGGCCGCGCTGTGCGGCAGGCTCCCTTCGACGTCGGGTGGTCCGGCAGTCGGCGGCACGAATCGCCGCAGGAGACGGGGAAAATGACAAGCCCGGACAGCGTCAAGCCATGGGACGACGGGACCCGCATGGTCGTCTGCGGTCGCGGATCCGCCGCCGGCGCCGCTGCGACCGGCGCGCGCGCCGCGGGTGCCGCTTCGCGCTGCCTGCACGGCGGAGCGTCGCGTGCCTGATCCGACCGCATTTTATTGGCCGCTCGTGTTCCTGCACGTGCTCGCCTTCGCCTACTGGCTGGGCGGGGATTTCGGCGTCTACGTCACCGGCGGCTATGTCGCGCGCGCCGACCTGCCGGTCGCCGAGCGGCTGCGCTTCCTCGAGGCGCTGATGCGCATCGACATCCTGCCGCGCACCGGCATCGTGCTGCTGCCGGTCATCGGCCTGCAGGTCGCGGCCCTGCGCGGCGCGATCGCGCTGCCCGGCTGGGCGCTCGCCTGCAGCTGGACGCTGGGCCTCGCCTGGTTGCTGCTCGTCTGGTCGGTGTACCGACGGCGCGGCACGCCTTTCGGCGAGACGCTGCAGATCGTCGACGTGCGGCTGCGCATGGCGCTGATCGTGGTGCTGGTCGCGGTCGGCCTCTGGTCGCTGGCCGGCGACGGTCCGGTGCGCGAGCGTTGGCTCGCCGCCAAGTTCCTCACCTACGCCACGCTGCTCGGCATCGGGCTCTGGCTGCGCACCGTCATCAAGGGTTGGGTGGTCGCGTTCGCGGCCTTGCGCGCGGGGCCTGACCCGGCCGCCGAGCGCCTCATCGCCGAGGGCATCCGCCGCGGCCGTCGCGGCGCGTATCTCTTCTGGGCGATGATCGGCGTCACCGCCTATCTCGGCATCGCCAAGCCGTTCTGACGCCTGCCCCGCAACCCATGGACCTCGCCGCCTACGCCTATCCGCTCGTCCGCGCCGCGCATGTGCTCGTCATGGGCTACTGGCTCGGCAGCGAGCTCGTGATCAACGCGCTCACGCACTACATCGCGCGCTCGCGCTCGCTGCCCGCCGCCGAGCGCATGCGGCTGTGGGATTTCCTGCTCGACGTCGACCAGCATGTCCGCAACGCGCTCATCCTCTCGGTGCCGCTCGGTTTCACGCTCGCGTCCTTCCTCGGCCTCGTGCCGCTGGGCGCGGTCGGGCTGGCCGCGCTCTGGGCCGGCTCGGCGCTCTGGTTCTGGTTCATGTGGCTGGTGCATTGGCGGCGCAAGGCGCCGGAGGGCCGCATCCTCGCCGCCTGGGATTGGCGGCTGCGCTACCTGCTGATCGCGCTGGCCGCGGGCAGCGCGCTGTGGTCGCTGGCGACGGGTTGGCCGCTGCCCGCCACCTGGCTCGCGCTCAAGGTGCTGCTGTTCGCGGGCGTCATGGTCTGTGGCATCGCGGTGCGCCACTACATCCGCGAAGCCTACCGGGGCCCGCTCCCGGCCATCGCCGAGGACCGCGCGACCGACGCCGACGAGGCGCTGTTCCGCCGGCTGATGGTCAAGGCGACCTGGGCGCTGGTGGTGCTCTGGGTGCTGCTGTTCACGATTGGCGCCTTGGGGGCCCTCAAGCCGCACTTCGGCTAGAATCGCCGCATGAACGTGTTTACCGTGTTGCGTCGTGCCCGGCTTGTGCTCGGGTGGTGTGTTTCGGCTGTGCTGCTGTCGGCGTGTCTGTCGAGCGCGGGGCCGGAGGCACCGACCATCACCGAACAGCCGAAGGACCGCATCACGTTCATCGGTCAGACGGCGAAGTTCGACTTCGGCGTGGGCATGCTGCCGGCGGGCAAGCGGACAGGATTTCCCGCAAAATTGGGGTGGGAGAAGAATTCGCGATGGTTCCATTCATGGGAGTTTACAGAGCTACTGCCCAGTCGAACTTACCAGCGACAAGGAACAGGTCTCCAGCTATGACATGAATTGGATTTCTGTATTTAATGTTAAGCTAGACTTGCTTGGATTGAGAAGCGTTTCTATTGTAGATAGAGTTTGTAGGTTGATTGGAATTAAAGTTGACGACATTAATTTTAATGACCCTTTCATTTATCAACAGTTGC
>RFTM01000190.1 GCA_009923475.1 Gammaproteobacteria bacterium
GGTGGCGCTCGCGGCGCTGGCAGCCTCCTCGATCGCGCGCGCCGGGCACATGGCTCAGGAGGCCGAGCAGGTGGCGGGTGATGGCGGGCAGTCGCTCGCCGCGTGACATCTCGCGCTCGGCATAGTGCGCCATGCGTTCTAGCTGCTCCACCACCGTCGGCGCGCGATAGGCAGGCTCCAGCGCGGCCATGACCTCGGCCAGCACCATCGGCCGGTGGTAGGCCTCGCGACCGATCATCACGCCGTCCGCCCACTCGAGCGCCTCGACCGACTGTTCCGCCGTGCGCAGCCCGCCGTTGAGCACCACCGGCATGTCCGGGAAGTCCTCCTTGAGGCGGCGCACGATGTCGTAGCGCAGCGGCGGGATCTCGCGGTTGTCGGTAGGCGACCAGTTGCCGAGCACCGCGCGCCGGGCGTGCACGATGACGCAATCGGCGCCGGCGGCGCGCACCGCGACCATGAAATCGGCGAGCCGGTCGTAGTCGGCCTCATCGAAGCGCTGCAGCGCATCCTGCAGGTCGGGCCGCGCCGAGCGCAGCGTGCCGATGCGCATCTTCACGGTGACCGGCAGGTCGACCGCTTCGCACATCGCGGCGACGCAATCGGCCACCAGGGACGGCTCCTCCATCAGGCAGGCGCCGAACGCGCCCTTCTGCACCTTGTCGGAGGGGCAGCCGCAGTTGAGGTTGATCTCGTCGTAGCCCCAGTCCTCGCCGTGGCGCGCGGCGGCGGCGAGGTAGTCCGGCTCGCAGCCGCCGAGCTGCAGCGCCACCGGATGTTCCTCTCGCGAGAACTCGAGCAGCCGGTCGCGCTCGCCGCGCAGGATCGCGGACGCGGTGAGCATCTCGGTGTAGAGCAGGATGTCGGGCGACAGGCCGCGCAGGAAATAGCGGCAGTGGCGGTCCGTCCAATCGAGCATCGGCGCGACCGACAGGCGTCGGTCGAGGGGAGCCGGGGTCATCAGAAGCCTTTCACGCCGCGCTGCAAGACCCGGCGGCGTGGCCGAAGTCTATCACTGCACCGGCGCGGCCACCACGAAGAGGTCATCCGGCATCGGCCGGTCGAGCTCGAAGTCCGTCCAAAAGATCTCGTTCTGCTTGACCCCGTCGTAATAGAGACGCACCACGCCCGGCTGCACCCAGGACACACCGGGCTTGCGGAAGAACTCCGAATAGAGCCGTTCGTGCCAGCCGCGCGAGGTGTCGAAGCCGAGCCGCAGGATGGCGTAGTCGTCCTTGGCGATGGAGAACAGCGTCGCCTGGCCGGAGGGGTCGACGATGCGCACCATGTAGACCTCGCGCCCGCCGACCGCGTCGTCCGGCAGGCGCTCCTGGCGGAAGCCGGGCTCGAGGGCGAAGCGGATCACGCCGAAGCCGAAGTTCTCCGACCACTGCTTGTCGGCCTCGGAGGGCGGCTGCGGGCCGGCGAGCGTGTAGGAACGCTGGCCATCGAAGGTGACGAGCCGCACGCGCTTGCCGTCGTGCCAGGATTCGATGCGCACCTTGCCGTCGGCGGCATGCGCCGACCCCTTCTGCGCCGGGTACACCCGCCACATCTCGTAGCGCTCGTGCTTCTCGGGGCCCTGCGGCGTGTAGAACACCGCATGGCCGCGCATCAGCAGCGTGCGCGGGTGGATCCAGGTGTCGCCGCCGGCCGCCGCCTGCGCGCGCGCGATGATGTCGTGGGCGGAGAGCGCCTCGTCGGCGGCCGCGACCGCCGGTGCCGCGGGCATCGCGAGCGAGGCCATCACCGCGCCCAGCAGCCCAAGATATCGCCCCCGCAAGGTATGATGCCGCATGGAATTCTCCTCACCCGAATTCTGGATCGCCCTCGGCCAGATCATCATGATCGATATCCTGCTGGGCGGCGACAACGCGGTCGTCATCGCCCTCGCCTCGCGCCGCCTGCCGGACGCGCAGCGCAAGCAGGCCATATTCTGGGGCATGTTCGGCGCCGTGGCGCTGCGCGTGGTGCTGATCTTCTTCGCGCTGCAGCTCCTCAAGGTGCCCTTCCTCAAGATCGTCGGCGGCCTGCTGCTGCTCTGGATCGGCATCAAGCTGCTGATGCCCCAAGACGAGGACGGCGGCCACGACATCGCCGCCAGCACCAACCTCCTGGGCGCCGTGAAGACCATCATCGTGGCCGACGCCGTCATGAGCCTCGACAACGTCATCGGCATCGCCGGCGCCGCCAAGGACCACCTCGGGCTCGTGGTCTTCGGCCTGCTGTTCAGCATCCCCATCATCATCTGGGGCAGCCGTTTCGTGCTGACGCTGATGGACCGCTTCCCGGTCGTCATCGTGTTCGGCGCCGCGCTGCTCGGCTGGATCGGCGGCGGCATGCTCGTCGATGACGTGACGCTCAAACCCTGGACCACGCCCCTCGGCGCGCCGCTGCACTACGCGGCCGCTGCGGTGGGCGCGCTCGTGGTGGTCGCGCTCGGCAAGCTGCTCGGTCGCCGTGCGCCGGCGACGACGCCCGCGAAGCCCGCGCCGCCCGTGGACCTCGCCGCGCCGCCCAACGACAAACCCTGACGAGCGACCCCTAGGAGACGCCCATGCTGACGCTGCTCTTGCCCGTCGACGGCTCGGAATACTCCGACCGCGCGCTCGACTACGCCATCGTGCGCGCGGCCCGCACGCGCGACACCGTCCATGCGCATGTGCTCACCGTGCAGGCGCCCATCGTCACCGTCAACGTGAAGCTGTTCGTCAGCCAGGACAGCCTGCAGACCTACTACCGCGAGGAAGGCACCAAGGTGCTCGAGCCGGCGCTCGCCAAGCTCGCCGCGGCGGGGCTCTCCGCCGAGCCGCACATCGGCGTCGGCGACGCCGGCAAGGTGGTGGTGGACTACGCCGTCGACAAGGCGGTCGACGAGATCATCATGGGCAGCCACGGCCGCGGCGCGCTCGCCGGCGCGCTCGTCGGCTCGGTCGCGCAGAAGGTCGTGCACCTCTCGCCGGTGCCGGTGGTGCTCGTCAAGTAGCGGGGCGGCGGGCTGAATGCCGCCGCACCCACTCCGCCAACATCGCCTCGTCCATCTCTCCTGCCGCCAGCGCCGTCATCGCCACCACCGCGTCGACCGGCGATGCGGTCAACGACCGGCCGTTGATGGCGAGGAACACGCCGATCGCCAAGAAGGCCGCGCGCTTGTTGCCATCAGTGAACGGATGGTTGCGACAGAGGCCGTGGGCATAGGCTGCCGCGAGCGCGGAGAGGTCGGTCACACCGCCGAGTTCGCGGAGGTTTCGAGGGCGATGCAGCGCCGACCCGAGCAGGACCTCGTCCCGCAGCCCGGACGCGCCGCCGAAGGTCGCAAGGCTCTCTTCGTGCAGCAGCAGCAGTGCCTGCTTGTCGAGCCAGCGCGGAGCGCGCGCCATGGCCTTACTTCGCGAGCGCCTTGAAGGTGTCGCGGAACTCGCGCATGAACTCGCGGCCGGCCTCGACCTGCTCGGCGACGGCCGGATCGTATGGCGTGACGAGGTAGCCCTCCGCCGTCTCGGAGACATGCAGGAAATCGCCGCGCCCGACCTTCATGCGCTGCAGCATCTCTTTGGGGATGACGACACCGGTGGAGGTGCCGACGGCGGTGAGCTTCAGTTTGGACATGATCGCATAATTATATCCATAATCATGTCGCCCGCAATTCCGCGAGCTGCTGCCAAAGATCGCTCAGGTGCTCCTGCCAGAACCGCGGGCTCGTGAACCACGGGAAGGCGCGCGGGAACGCCGGGTCGTCCCAGCGCGCCGCGATCCAGGCCGCGTGATGCACCATGCGCAGCGCGCGCAAGGGCTCGACGAGCTCGCGTTCGTGCTCCTCGATGTGATGGAACTGCCGATAGCCCCCGGCGAGCTCGCGCCACTGCCCCTCCCGCTCGTCGGGCGTGCCCGAGAGGAACATCCAAAGATCCTGGATGCGCGGCCCGGTCATGCAGTCGTCGAGGTCCACGAACACCGGCCCTTGCTCGTTCCACAGGATATTCCCGAGGTGGCAGTCGCCATGCAGGCGGATGCGCGACACGGGCCCGATCGCCTCCATCGCCTCGTCCACCGCCTCCAGCAGTTCCGCCGACACCTCGGCGTACTTGTCGGCCATGGCATCGTCGAGCAGCGCCGAGCCGAGCAAGGCATCGCGCGCCTGCCACCCCAGCCGCTCGCTGGTGAGCGCCACGCGATGCATGAACCGCTGCCGCGCGCCGACGGCGTGCATGCGGCCGAGCGTCCGGCCGATCAGTTCCAGCGAACCGC
>RFTM01000020.1 GCA_009923475.1 Gammaproteobacteria bacterium
CGACCTCGCCGCCAAGTACGGCGTCGAGAACATGGCCCGCTCGCGCAAGCAGGACATCATCTTCAGCCTGCTCAAGGCGCACGCCCGCCAGGGCGAGCACATCTACGGCGACGGCGTGCTCGAGATCCTGCAGGACGGCTTCGGCTTCCTGCGCTCGGCCGACGGCTCCTACCTCGCCGGTCCGGACGACATCTACATCAGCCCCGCGCAGATCCGCCGCTTCAACCTGCGCACCGGCGACAGCATCTCCGGCCTCATCCGCCCGCCGAAAGAGGGCGAGCGCTACTTCGCGCTCACCAAGGTCGGCGAGATCAACTTCGATTCGCCCGAGAACGCGCGCAGCAAGGTGCTGTTCGAGAACCTCACCCCGCTGCACCCGACCAAGCGCCTGAAGCTCGAGCGCGGCAACGGCTCCACCGAGGACCTCACCGCGCGCGCCATCGACCTCTGCTCGCCGATCGGCAAGGGCCAGCGCGGCCTCATCGTCTCGCCGCCCAAGGCCGGCAAGACGATGCTGCTGCAGAACATCGCCACCGCCATCACCGCCAACCATCCCGAGGTCTACCTCATCGTGCTGCTCATCGACGAGCGCCCGGAAGAGGTCACCGAGATGCAGCGCACGGTGGCGGGCGAGGTGGTGTCGTCCACCTTCGACGAGCCGGCCGCGCGGCACGTGCAGGTCGCCGAGATGGTCATCGAGAAGGCCAAGCGCCTCGTCGAGCACAAGAAGGATGTCGTGATCCTGCTCGACTCCATCACCCGCCTCGCGCGCGCCTACAACACCGTGGTGCCGAGCTCCGGCAAGGTGCTGACGGGCGGCGTCGACGCCAACGCGCTGCAGCGCCCCAAGCGCTTCTTCGGCGCGGCGCGCAACATCGAGGAGGGCGGTTCGCTCACCATCCTCGCGACGGCGCTGATCGACACCGGCTCGAAGATGGACGACGTCATCTACGAGGAGTTCAAGGGCACCGGCAACAGCGAGATCCACCTCGACCGCCGCATCGCCGAGAAGCGCACCTTCCCGGCGCTCAACATCAACCGCTCGGGCACCCGCAAGGAAGACCTCATCACCGATCCGGGCGAACTCGCCAAGATGTGGATCCTGCGCAAGCTGCTGCACCCGATGGACGAGCTCGCCGCCATCGAGTTCCTGCTCGACAAGATGAAGGACACCAAGACGAACGCGGAGTTCTTCGAGGCGATGAAGCGCTGACCGCGCCCGGCGCCCCGGCCGCTCCGGGGCGTCAGCCGGTCCCGCGCTCCCGCGCGATGGCGCGGTGGCCGATGTCGCGGCGGCAGAGCATGCCGTCCCAGGAGATGCGGTCGACGAGCGCGTAGGCCGCGGCCTGCGCCTCGCCCACCGTGCCGCCGAGCCCGACCGCGCACAGCACGCGGCCCCCGGCGGTGGTCACCTGCCCGTCCTTGAGCGCCGTGCCGGCATGGAAGACCTTGCCCGGCAACGCCGCGGCCGCGTCCAGCCCCGAGATCGCGTCGCCCTTGCGCACCGACTCCGGGTAGCCGCCCGCCGCCAGCACCACGCCGAGCGCGGCGCGCGGGTCCCAGTCCATCGATGCCCCGTCGAGCCGGCCGGCGAGCGCCGCCTCGCAGAGCGTCACGAGGTCGGAGCGCAGGCGGCACATGATCGGCTGCGTCTCCGGGTCGCCGAAGCGGCAGTTGAACTCGAGCACGTTCGGCGTGCCGTCCGGCGCGATCATGATGCCGGCGTAGAGGAAACCGGTGTACGGCGTGCCGTCGGCCGCGAGGCCGCGCAGCGTCGGCCCGATCACCTCGCGCATGATGCGCTCGTGCATCGCGGGCGTGACCACCGGCGCCGGCGAGTAGGCGCCCATGCCGCCCGTGTTCGGGCCGGTGTCGCCGTCGCCCACGCGCTTGTGATCTTGGGAGGTCGCGAAGGGCAGCGCATGCACGCCGTCAGCGATGACGATGAAGCTCGCCTCCTCGCCGGGCAGGAACTCCTCGATGACGACCTCGTCGCCGGCCGCGCCGAAGCGTCCCTCGAACATGTCCTGCGCGGCGGCGATGGCCTCGTCCGCCGTGTCGACGATCAGCACGCCCTTGCCCGCGGCGAGCCCGCTCGCCTTGACCACGATGGGGCAGCGCTGGGCGCGCACCCAGGCCGGGTCGAAGGTCTCGCGCGTGAAGGTGGCATACGCGGCCGTCGGGATGCCGTAGCGGCGCAGGAATTCCTTGGTGTAGGCCTTGGAGCCCTCGAGCTGCGCGGCGGCCTTGCGCGGCCCGAAGCAGCGCAGTCCCGCGGCCTCGAAGGCGTCGACCACGCCCAGCACCAGCGGCGCTTCGGGGCCGATGATGGTGAGGTCGACGCGCTCGCTCCTCGCGAGCGCGACGAGTCCCGGGATGTCCTCGGCGGACACCGCGACGTTGCGCATGCGCGGCTCGGTGGCGGTGCCGGCGTTGCCGGGCGCGACCAGCACCTCGGCGACGCGCGGCGACTGCGCGCACTTCCAGGCGAGCGCGTGCTCGCGCCCGCCGCCGCCGACGATGAGGATCTTGAGGCCGTCTGCGTCCATTTCGCGTCCTATCGGCGCCGGTCGGGGGCGGGGGTCAATGCCGGAAATGGCGCATGCCGGTGAACACCATCGCGATGCCGTGCTCGTCGGCCGCCGCGATGACTTCCGCGTCGCGCAGGCTGCCGCCCGGCTGGATCACGGCGGTGATGCCGTACTCCGCGGCGACATCCAGGCCGTCGCGGAACGGGAAGAAGGCGTCCGAGGCCATCACCGCGCCCTTGACCTCGAGCTTCTCGTCGGCGGCCTTGAGGGCGGCGACGCGGCTGGAGTAGACGCGGCTCGTCTGGCCGGCGCCGATGCCGACGGTGCTGCCGCCGCGCGCGTAGACGATGGCGTTGGACTTGACCGACTTGCAGACCTGCCAGGCGAAGAGCAGGTCGTCGAGTTCGGCGGCGGTCGGCGCGCGCCGGCTGACGACCTTGAGGTCGTCGCGCGACACCGCGCCGCGGTCGCGCGACTGCGCGAGCAGGCCGCCCGTGACGCTGCGGTACTCGGTCTCGCTGCCCGCCTCGCGCGGCAGGTCGCCGAGCTCGAGCACGCGGATGTTGGGCTTGGCGGCGAGCGCCGCGCGCGCCTCGGGCAGCACCTGCGGCGCGGCCAGCACCTCGACGAACTGCCGCTCCAGGATGCGCGCCGCCGTCGCGCCGTCCAGCGGCCGGTTGAAGGCGATGATGCCGCCGAAAGCGGAGGTGGGGTCGGTGCGGTAGGCCGACTCGTAGGCATCGCCGATGCCGCCCGCCACGGCGACGCCGCAGGGGTTGGCATGCTTGACGATGACGCAGGCGGGCGCGGCGAACTGCCGCACGCACTCGATGGCGGTGTCGGCGTCGGCGATGTTGTTGAAGGACATCTCCTTGCCCTGCAGCAGCCGTGCGTTGGCGACCGATGGGCCGCGCTGCGTCGGGTCGCGGTAGAACGCCGCCTGCTGGTGCGGGTTCTCGCCGTAGCGCAGGTCCTGCACCTTCTCGAAGACGAGCGGCAGCACCGCCGGGAACGCCTCGCCGGGCGAGGGGTTGCGGGACTGCAGGTAGCTCGCGACCATGGAGTCGTAGCGCGCGGTGTGCGCGAAAGCCTTGGCGGCGAGCCGCGCACGCAGCGCCGGCGTGGTCGCGCCCTCGTGCGCGTCGAGCTCGCCGAGCACCGACGGGTAGTCGGCGGGATCGACGACCACCGTGACGGCGTCGTGGTTCTTGGCCGCGGCGCGCACCATGGCCGGGCCGCCGATGTCGATGTTCTCGATGGCCTCGGCATAGCTGCAGGCGGGGCGCGCGACGGTCTCGGCGAACGGATAGAGGTTGACGACCAGCAGGTCGATGCGCTCGATGCCATGCAGCGCCATCACGCTCTCGTCGACGCCGCGGCGGCCGAGAAGGCCGCCGTGGATGCGCGGATGCAGCGTCTTGACGCGGCCGTCCATGATCTCGGGGAAGCCCGTGTGCTGCGACACCTCGGTGACGGCGATGCCCTCGGCGGTGAGCAGGCGCGCGGTGCCGCCCGTGGAGAGGATCGCCACGCCGCGGCGTTGCAGCTCGCGGGCGAGGTCGATGAGGCCGGTCTTGTCGGAGACGGAGAGCAGCGCTCGGCGCAGCGTCACGGGCATGGCGGGTCTCCGGTCAGGGTCGGTCGGCCGCGAGGCCGTGGTCGCGCAGTTTGCGGCGCAGCGTGGCGCGGTTGATGCCGAGGATGCCGGCGGCGCGGCTCTGGTTGCCGGCGGCGTGCTTGAGGACGACGCGCAGCAGCGGCTCCTCGACCTCTTTCATGACGAGCTGGTAGAGGCCGCCGGCGCGATGGCCGTCGAGGTGCGCGAGGTAATCTTCGAAGGCGCGCTCGGCATGGCCGCGCAGCGGCAGGGCGCCGGTGTCCCGATCGTCTTTGGCCATCTGCGTCGCCTCCCGCTCCGTGGGTCACGCCGCCTGCGGATCCGCCCGGCTCCACGCCTCGAACTCTCCGACCGCGCACGCGAACTGCGATGCCGTGTCCGGGGCCGCCATGAACCGCGCCCGTGCCGCGGGCGCGTCGTCGAGCAGCTTGCCGTACCAGCCGAGGTGTTTGCGTGCGATCCGCAGTCCGAAATCTTCGCCGTGGAAGGCGTAGATGGCCTGCAGATGCGAGAGGATGATATCACGCCGCTCGGCGCGGGAGAGCGGGGCGGGCAGCCGCCCGCGCGTCAAAAGACCGTTGATGTCGCGGAAGATCCACGGCGCGCCGTGCGCGGCCCGGCCCACCATCACCCCCGCCGCGCCCGTCCGGTCGAGCACGTCGCGGGCTTTTTGGGCCGAGTCCACGTCGCCGTTGGCGACCACAGGTATGGACACCGCGGCGCGGATCTCCCGGATGGTCTCGTATTCGGCCTCGCCCTCGTAGAAATCGGCGCGCGTCCGGCCGTGGATGGCGAGCGCGGCGATGCCCGCGGCTTCGGCGATGCGCGCCACCGCGACCCCGTTGCGGTGCTCGCGGTCCCAGCCGGTGCGGGTCTTGAGCGTGACCGGCACGCCCGTGCCCTGCACGGCGGCGACCACCGCTCCGAGGATGCGCCCGACCAGCGGCTCGTCCTGCAGCAGCGCCGAGCCGCACAGGCGGTTGCAGACTTTCTTGGCCGGGCAGCCCATGTTGATGTCGATGATCTGCGCGCCGAGGTCGACGTTGCGCCGGGCCGCTTCGGCGAGCGCCTCGGGCTCGGCGCCCGCGAGCTGCACCACGCGCGGCTCGGGTTCGCCGGAATGGTCCATGCGCAGGCGCGACTTGCGCGAGTTCCAGAGCCGCGTGTCGGAGGTGATCATCTCCGAGGCGGCGAGCGCCGCGCCCAGCCCGCGCGCGACGATGCGGAACGGGCGGTCCGTGACGCCTGCCATCGGCGCGAGCACGGCGGGCGCCGGGATCTCCCAGCGGCCGATGCGGAACGCGGGTGCCTGATCGCTCATGGCGTCGGCCCGTGGGCGCAGACCGGCGCGCGGTCGGCGCGCGGCAGGCAGGCATCGAGCTCGAAGCCGACCACGTTCGGACCGGGGTCCTGCGCCGAGAACTCCGCCTCCACGCGGCCGCCGGCGGCCATGGTCGCGGCGCCCGTCGGGGCGCCGGTCGGGGCGTACTCCGCGGGCGCGAGGTCGCGGCGCGCCACCGGCCTGCCCTGCGCATCGAGCAGCACCACCCGCAGCAGCGGCATGGGCTGCGGCCGCGGGGCCGTGTTGCGCAGCGTCGCGCGCACCGTGAGGAAGCCCGGCGCGTCGTCTTCGCCGGCGCCGCGCTGCACGACCTCGTACGCGCGCGGATCCCAATCAGGCTGCAGGGGATGGCCGACGGCGGCGGCCGAGCCGGCGACCGCAGGACCGACGATCGGCAGCGTGGCGAGCGCGGCGCGCTCCTGCCAGGCGACCTGCCCGGCGAGCAGCAGTCCGAGGACGGCGACCGTCGGCCCGCTGCCGCGCGGCGCGGCGGCCGGGGGCGGCGGCACGAGGTCCGCCGCGGTCACGGCGCTGCTGCGCCCGAGGAGGCAGGTCCAGCCCTCGAGCGAGCGCCAGGCACGAAGCGACAGGCGCGGCGCGTAGGCCTCGATGAGTTCCTCGGCCTGCTCGTCGAGCAGGCCCGCGAGCACCAGCGTGCCACCCGGCTTGAGCAGCGCGCAAAGCTGCGGCGCGAGCTCCTGCAACGGTCCGGCGAGGATGTTGGCGAGCACGATGTCCGCGCCGCCGGCGGCCGTCACCGCGGCCGTGAGGGCCTCCTGCGAGCCGTGCACCTGCAGGCGGTCCGACACCTCGTTGCGACCGGCGTTGTCGCGGGTCGCGGTGAGCGCCTGCGGGTCGATGTCGAAGACATGCGCCTGCGCGGCGCCGAGCTTCAGCGCGGCGACGGCGAGCACGCCCGAGCCGCAGCCGTAATCGACCACCACGCCGCCGATGAGCCCCGTGCCGTCGCTCGATGCCGCATCGAGGGATTCGAGGCAGAGCCGCGTCGTCGGATGGGTGCCGGTGCCGAAGGCGAGTCCCGGGTCGAGTTCGACGACCACGGCCCCGGGCTCATCGAGCGTCGCGTGCGAGGGGCGGATCCACAGCCGTTCGCCGAAGCGCATCGGCTTGAAGTCGCGCAGCCACTCGCGCTCCCAGGCGCGCTCTTCCACGGCGCGCACCTCGAGGCGGCCGACGTCGCAGCCGATGTCGGCGGCGAGGAGCACGAGCTGCGTCGGCGGCAGCGCATCGGCCTCGAAGATCGCCTGCAGGCGGGTCGCGGGCCACAACCGCACCTCGCCGGGCGCGGGCTCGAGGATCGCGTCGTCGCGCCGGTCGGTGTAGGTGACGGCGAGCGCGCCGGCGGCGAAACAGGCGGCTTCGACGGCCTCGGCGTCGAGCCCGTCGAGATCGAGCGTGAGGGCGACCTGCGGCACGGGGCGGGTGCGCGCCTATTTCAGGCCGAGGCGCCGCTCGAGGTAGTGGATGTCGAGCCCGCCCTGCTGGAAGGCCGCGTGCGCGAGGATCTCCTGGTGCAGCGCCGAGTTGGTCTTGATGCCCTCGACCACCATCTCGGCGAGCGCGTTGCGCATGCGCGCGATGGCGGTGTCGCGCGTCTCGCCGTAGGAGATGAGCTTGGCGATCAGCGAGTCGTAGTTGGGCGGCACGCTGTAGCCCGAGTAGAGATGGCTGTCGACGCGCACGCCGGGGCCGCCGGGCGCATGCCACAGCCGCACCGGACCGGGCGAGGGCATGAAGGTCTTCGGGTCCTCGGCGTTGATGCGGCACTCGAGCGCGTGGCCGCGCAGTACGATGTCCGATTGGGTCCACGGCAGCTTCTCGCCCGCCGCGATCATGAGCTGCGCCTTGACGAGGTCGATGCCGGTGATGAGCTCCGTCACGGGGTGCTCGACCTGGATGCGCGTGTTCATCTCGATGAAGTAGAACTCGCCGTTCTCGTACAGGAACTCGAGCGTGCCGGCGCTGCGGTAGCCGACCGCGCGGCAAGCCTCCACCACGCGCTCGCCCATGCGCGCGCGCTGCGCCTCGGTGATGCCGGGGGCGGGCGCCTCCTCGATGACCTTCTGGTGCCGGCGCTGCATGGAGCAGTCGCGCTCGCCGAGGTGGATCACGTTGCCGTGGTGGTCGGCGAGCACCTGGAACTCGATGTGCCGCGGCTTCTCGAGGAACTTCTCCATGTACACCTGGTCGTTGCCGAAGGCGGCGAGCGCCTCGGACCGGGTGACGTTGATGGCGTGCAGCAGCGCCGCGGCGTTGTGCACCACGCGCATGCCGCGGCCGCCGCCGCCGCCCGAGGCCTTGATGATGACCGGGTAGCCGATGTCCTTGGCGATGCGCAGGTTCTCGTCGCCGTCGGCGCCGAGCGGACCGCCGGAGCCGGGCACGCAGGGCACGCCGTAGGACTTCATCGCGCGGATCGCCGAGACCTTGTCGCCCATCAGCCGGATGGTCTCCGCCTTCGGGCCGATGAAGATGAAGCCGCTCTGCTCGACGCGCTCGGCGAAGTCGGCGTTCTCGGAGAGGAAGCCGTAGCCGGGGTGGATCGCCGCGGCGTCGGTGAGCTCGGCCGCCGCGATCAGCGAGGGCATGTTGAGGTAGCTCTTGGCCGAGGGCGGCGGGCCGATGCACACCGACTCGTCGGCGAGCAGCACGTGCTTGAGGTTGGCGTCGACGGTCGAATGCACCGCCACCGTCTTGATGCCGAGCTCGCGGCAGGCGCGCAGCACCCGCAGCGCGATCTCGCCGCGGTTGGCGATGATGACCTTGTCGAGCATGGTCAGGCGATCGAGAACAGCGGCTGGCCGAACTCGACCGGGTCGCCGTTCTGCACCAGCACCGAGGTGATGCGTCCGGCGCGGTCGCTCTCGATCTGGTTCATCATCTTCATGGCCTCGATGATGCACAGCACCTGGCCGACCTTCACCTCGTCGCCGATCTGCACGAAGGCCTTGGCGCCCGGCGCAGGCGCCGAATAGAACGTGCCGACCATCGGAGCCTGCACCGTATGGTCGGCGGACCTCGGCGCGGCGGGAGCGGCGGCGATCGTCGCGGCGGGGGCGGCGGCCTCGGCGGCCGCCATGGACAGCGGCATCGGGGGCGGCGCGTAGTACGACATCTGCGGCGGGCCGCCGGCGGGCGCGCGGCTGATGCGCACCGATTCCTCGCCTTCCTTGATCTCGATCTCGTTGATGCCCGACTCTTCGAGCAGCTCGATCAGTTTCTTGACCTTGCGGATATCCATGGCCCCCCCGGTCGCGGGCGAGAAAGGGCGGTCAATCTACCCCAAATCGACGCAGATGCCACCCTTTTCGCCACCGAAAAGGGCCGAAACGGGGCCGAAATGGGCCGATCAGGCCGGTTTTTCGGTGCGCTGCGCCTCGAGGCGCTGCAGTTCGGCCCGGATCAGGGCCTGGACCTCTCTGAGCGGTAACCGACCGGCGTTCAAGAGCTCGATGTGGTCGAGGATGAACGCGGCTTCGTCGGCATGCAGTTCGCCGACCTTGACCGCGACGATGCGCCGCTGCGCGTCGGCGAACACCGTGAACGGGAACACCGGGTCGATGCCGAAGGCGTCGGCGGCCGCGAGGCCGTCCTCCTCGCCGATGAGCAGGGGGTAGTCGAGGCCGATCTTGGCCACGTACTTCTCGACGTCCTCGCGGAAGTCGACGGCGATGCCGAGCACCTCGACACCGCGCGCGCCGCGCTCCGCGCGCAGCTGCCGCAGCAGCGGGATCTCGCGGCGGCAAGGCGCGCACCAGGTCGCCCAGAAGTTGATCACCAAGGAGGGGTGCTTGTACGAGGACAGCGCCCGCGGCGGACCCTCGAGCGTGGCGAGCGTGAACTCGGGCAACACCTCGGGGATGACGCGCGGCGGCTTCTTGGCGGGGGCCGGGGCTGCCGTGCTGGCTGCCGCGCCGGCTGCCGAGCCGGGACCGGCTGCCGGCGGCGCGCCTGCCTGCGAGCGCGTCCAAAGATAGGCACCGAGGCCCGCCGCGGCGGCGAGCAGGAGGATGGGCAGCAGCAGTCGCTTCATGGTCTCGCTCCGGCTGGGGGCGTTGCGGCGGTGGCTTGGCGTGCGACCGCGGCGAACTCCGCGGCCTTCATGAAGCCGACCACGCGGAACTGCGGGCGCTCGGCGCCGTCCGGGCCCCAGAACGCGATGGTCGGCGGGCCGAAGATGCCGAAGCGCTTGAGCAGCGCCTGGTCCGCCTCGTCGTTGGCCGTGACATCGGCCTTGAGCAGCACCGCGCCCGCGAGCGCCTGCTGCACGGCGGCGTCGGTGAAGGTGTAGCGCTCCATCTCCTTGCAGGAGACGCACCAGTCCGCATAGAAATCGAGCATCACCGGTCGGCCCGCCGCCGCGGCCGCGGCGACCTCGGCGTCGAGCCCCGCCGTGCCCTTCACGGCGCGGAACTGCAGCGACTTCGCCTCGCGCGCGAGCTGCGGGATCGGCGCCAGCGGGTCACGGCCGCCGAGCGCGGCACCCGCGAGCAGCGCGATGCCGTAGAGGCCGGCCACGGCCGCGAGCGCGCGCGCGGCCCACAGCCGCGCTGCGCCGCGCGGGCGCAGCCGCCACAGCACCCAGGCGAGGGCGAGCGCCGGTGCCGCCCAGGCGACGAGCGCGAGGCGCTCCGGCAGCACGCGCGCCAGCATCCAGGCCGCCACGCCCAGCATCAGCACCCCGAAGAATTCCTTGACCGCCTCCATCCAGGCACCGACCCGCGGCAGCAGTTGGCCCGCCGAGGCGCCGACCGCGAGCAGCGGCACGCCCATGCCGAGCGACATCGCGAACAGGGCGCTGCCGCCGCGCGCCACGTCGCCGGACTGCGCGATGACCGCCAGCGCCGCGAACATCGGCGGCGCGACGCAGGCCGAGACGATGAGCGCCGACAGCGCGCCCATCGCGGCGACGCCCCACAGCGTGCCGGCGCGCTGCGCGTTGCTGGCCGCGGCGAGGCGCGTCTGCAACGAGGCGGGCAGCTGCAGCGTGAAGAGCCCGAACATCGAGGCCGCGAGCGCGACGAACAGCAGCGCGAAGGCGATGATGATCCAGGGTTGCTGGAAGAAGGTCTGCAGCTGCTGCCCGGCCGCCGCCGCGCCGATGCCGGCGAGCGTGTTGGTGGCCGCCATGCCGAGCACGTAGGCGAGCGAGAGCGTGAAGGAGCGCCGCGGCGTGGCGGAAGCGCCTTGCCCCGCGATGATGCCCGAGAGGATGGGGACCATCGGCAGCACGCAGGGCGTGAACGCGAGCAGCAGGCCGAGCCCGAAGAAGGTGGCGAGCACCGCCGGCAGGCGGCCGTCGCGGATCAGCGCGGCGAGCCGGTCCTGCTCGGACACATAGCCCGCGCCCGCGGAGCCCGTCTTGCCGGCGTCACGGGCCGCGCCGGGCGCCGGCGCCGCTGCTGCGGCGACGCCCGCCGCCGCCGGCAGCGAGACCTTGAAGCGGCGCTTTTCGGGCGGATAGCAGAGCCCCGCGTCGGCGCAGCCCTGCAGCCCGACCACGAGCGGCAGCTCGAGCGCGCCGCCCCGGGCGCGCGCCACCGGCAGCGCGACGCTCAGGCTCTCGTGGAACACCTGCTGGCGACCGAAGAATTCGTCCTCTTTCCATTCGCCCTCGGGGATGACGGGCGCGCCCAGCGTGGCCGCGACCGGTCCGCCCGCGGTGTCGAGGGCGAAGTTCATGCGGTGGCGGTAGAGGTAGTAGCCCGGCGTGACCAGGAAATCGACGCGGACCCGGTCCGGCCCCTCGGCCACGGCCTCGACCTTGAACGCCTCGCCCGGGGGCAGGAACTGTGAGTCACCGATCTGTGCGACGGCGGAGGCGGCCAGCGCGGACAGGCACAGGGCGCCGAGGAAACGCTTTAAATTCATGGGGTTACCGAAACGGGGGTCGGTCGAGCCCATCAGCATAGCCGGGTCCGCCCTTGAAATGGAACATTCCGTCGCTATCATTAGCAGCCATGCGGGGAGAGTGCTAACAGGCGCCTTCCCGCCCCTTTTCAGTCCACCGTTTCAGCAAGGAGCGAAACATGAAAATCCGTCCGCTTCATGACCGCGTGATCGTGAAGCGCCTGGAGGAGGAACGCACCTCCCCGGGCGGCATCGTCATCCCCGACAGCGCCACCGAGAAGCCCTCGCAGGGCAAGATCATCGCCACCGGCAAGGGCAAGATCCTCGAGGACGGCAAGGTCCGCGCCCTCGACGTCAAGGTCGGCGACAAGATCCTCTTCGGCAAGTACAGCGGCACCGAAGTGAAGATCGACGGCGAAGAGCTCCTCGTGATGCGCGAGGAAGACATCATGGCCGTGATCGAAGGCAAGTAAGCCTCATCCCCCCAATCAAGGAACACCACAATGGCTGCCAAAGAAGTCCGTTTCAGCGATGACGCCCGTTCGCGCATGGTGCGCGGCGTCAACATCCTCGCCAACGCCGTGAAGGCGACCCTCGGCCCCAAGGGCCGCAACGCCGTGCTCGAGAAGAGCTTCGGCGCCCCCACCGTCACC
>RFTM01000191.1 GCA_009923475.1 Gammaproteobacteria bacterium
CCGAAGATCTCCTCGCGCACGATGGCCATGTCGTCGCGGCATTGGTCGAAGACGGTCGGCGTGACGAAGAAGCCGCGCGCGAGCGCGCCCTCCGTGAGGCGCTTGCCGCCGATCAGCATGCGCGCGCCCTCCGCCTTGCCCCGCTCGATGTAGGACATGACCTTGCGCAGGTGCTCCTCGGAGATGAGCGAACCGACCTGCGTGGCCGGGTCGGCCGGGTCGCCGATGGTCATCTTCTCGACGCGCGCGAGCAGGCGCTTCAGGAACTCCTGCTTGATCGAACGGTGCACGAACACGCGCGTCGCGTTCGAGCAGACCTCGCCCGCGGAATAGAAGTTGCCGAGCAGCGCGCCCGACACGGCGTTGTCGAGGTCGGCGTCCGGGAAGATCAGCAGCGGCGACTTGCCGCCGAGCTCGAGCGTGACGTGCTTGAGCGTCGGCGCGGCGGCGCCCATCACCGCGCGGCCCGTCTCTACCGCGCCGGTCAGCGACACCTTGGCGATGCCCGGATGGCCGACCAACAGCCGTCCGGTGTCGATGCCGCCCTGCACCACCTGGAAGATGCCGTCCGGCACGCCTGCCTCCTTCATGAGGGCCGGCAGTTCGGCGGCGCTGAGCGGCGTGAGCTCGGCGGGTTTGAAGATCATGGCATTGCCGAAGGCGAGCGCGGGCGCGGTCTTCCAGCAGCAGGTCTGCATGGGATAGTTCCAGGCACCGATGCCGCCGACGACGCCCAAGGGCTCGCGGCGCGTGTAACCGAAGCCCGCGGTGCCGAGGTCGATGTGCTCGCCCGCTGCGCCGGTCGCCATCGAGGCGAAGTACTCGAAGCACTCTGCGCCCGAGACGATGTCGACGACCTTGGTCTCCTGGATGGGCTTGCCGGTGTCCTGCATCTCGATGAGCGAGAGCCGGTCGTTGTGCTCACGCAGCAGGTCGGACACGCGGCGCAACACACGCGAGCGCTCGGTGCCGCTGAGCGCCGCCCAGGCGGGCTGCGCGGCGCGGGCGCGGCGCACCGCCTCGTCGATCTCTTCCGCGCCTGCGACGGGCAGTTCGGCGAGCAGTTCGCCGGTCGCAGGGTTGTAGGTCGCGAGCCGCTCGGGTCGAGCCCCAGCGGCCTTGCGGCGGATCGCGCCGGTGCCGGCGCCGACAAGCGCGGCATCCGCGACCGGTTGCCCGATCGCCGCGTTGACCATCGACAGCACGCGCTCGCAGATCGCGCGGCCCTCGCCGGCCGGACGCGGCGCCAGCGCGGCCTGCAGCCAGGCCCCGTCGATCAGCGCGGCGATGTTGGCGGCATGGCTCGCGAGCGCCCCCTCCGGCACGAGGGGCCGCAGGGCGGCACGCAGGTTCGATTCGATGCGGCGCTGGTAGATGCGCTGGATGCGGGCGATGCCCGGGGAACCGTGCACCTGGCTCCAATAGGCGAGCCAAGCGCGGCTGTCGGCCGAGCGCAGGCACTCGGGAGACAGGCTGGCCTCGATGTACGCGCGCAGACGCTCAAGCGGGCTGCCCGCCGCCGTCAGCCGCCAACGCGCCTGCTCGCGCAGCCTCCTCAGCAACTCGCGGAAGGCGGCCTGCAGCAGGCCGTCCTTGTCGACGAAGTAGTGCGCCACGAGCCCCGGCGAGACATCCGCCTTGCCCGCGATCTGCGCGAGAGTCGTGCCCTGGATGCCGACTTCTGCGAGACTTTCGAGGGTGACCTCGATGAGCTGCTGGCGGCGGGTGGCATCGCCGCTGCGGCCGGTCGCGCCGCTGGGGGGATTTGTCGTATCGTTCAAGGTGGCTTTCCTCTGGTTGGCGAGGCTCGTCAGGAATCCTGTTGATGACGGCAGAAACTCTGAACAAAAATCATATAAAACATAACTTTATGGGAATATTCAGAGGTCGAACCGGAGCGATTGAACCGTCGTTCAATCGGCTAGGCGTCAGGTCTGATGTTGCCGCGAGCCGCGGTGCGCGGTCAAGGGTCGCCACCCTGCTGGCAGGCCTGCTCGGTAGCCTGCTCTGGGTCCTGCCCGACCCGGCGCCGGCGGCCGCGTCACCGGTCGCCGAACCGGCCAGCTGCAAGGTGGTGCGCCTGTCGGACATCGGCTGGACGGATGTCACCTCCACCACCGGCTTCGCGAGCCATGTCCTGCGGCAGCTCGGTTACGAGCCGCGGGTCACGGTGCTGTCGTTGCCGGTCACCTTCGCGTCCATGCGCAACGGCGACATCGACGTGTTCCTCGGCAACTGGATGCCCTCCCAGAAGGCCGACCGCCAACCCTACCTCGACGACGGCTCCATCGAAGTGGTGCGCCCCAACATGACCGAGGCGAAGTACACGCTGGCGGTCCCGGCTTACCTCTACGACCAGGGTCTGCGCGACTACGCCGACATCGCCAAGTTCGCCGAGCCCCTGAAACGCAAGATGTACGGCATCGAGCCCGGCAACGACGGCAACCGGATGATGATCGAGGTCATCAAGCAGGGCCGCTTCGGGCTCGGCGGCTTCACGCTCGTCGAATCGAGCGAACAGGGCATGCTCGCGCAGGTCGAGCGCGCCTACCAGGCACGCGAGCCCATCGTCTTCTTCGGCTGGCAACCGCACCCGATGAACAAGCGCTACGACATGCGCTACCTGACCGGCGGCGATGACACCTTCGGCCCGAACTTCGGCGGCGCCGTCATCCACACCGTCGTGCGCAAGGGCTACCTGCAGCAGTGCCCCAACGTCGGCCGCTTCCTGCGCAACCTGTCGTTCACCGGCGCGATGGAGAACGACCTGATGGACGGCATCCTCAACCGCAAGCTCGCGCCCGAAGCCTCCGCGGCGGAATGGCTGCGCATCAACCCGCAGGCGCTCGCGCCCTTGCTGGAGGGCGTCACGCGGGCAGACGGCTCGCCCGCGGGCGAGGTGGCCGGAGCGGCCGCCAAGGCCGGCGCACGGAACCTGGAGAGCTTCGTCAGCGGCCACAAGATCCCGGTGGGCCGCGTCATCGGCGACGCGATCGGGCATGCCCAGGCGAACTGGAAGCCGTTCTTCGACCTGGTCTCACGCGTGGTGAGCGGCAGCGTCGACGGCGTGCATGCGCTGCTGCGCGCCCTGCCGTCATGGCTGCTGGTGCTCGGCGCGGGCGCGCTCGCGTGGCTGCTGCAGCGCTCGGTGCCGCTGGTCGCCTTCACGGTGGGCGCGCTGCTCTTCATCATGAACCAGGGCTACTGGGCGGCGACCATCGAGACGATCGCGCTCGTCACGGTGGCCACCCTCGCGGCGACGATCATAGGCGTGCCGCTCGGCATCGCCGCGGCCCATCGCCCCCGCCTCTACGCGGCGCTGCGGCCCGTGCTCGACCTCATGCAGACGCTGCCGACCTTCGTGTACCTCATACCCACGCTGGTGCTGTTCGGCCTCGGCGTCGTCCCGGGGCTCATCTCGACGGTGGTCTTCGCGCTGCCTGCCCCGGTGCGCCTCACCCACCTCGGCATCACCGCCGTGCCCCGGCCGATGCTCGAGGCCGGAGAGGCCTTCGGCGCCACCCGTTGGCAACGCCTCTGGAAGGTCGAACTGCCCTGCGCCCTGCCCTCGATCTTCGCCGGCATCACGCAGTGCATCATGCTGAGCCTCTCGATGGTCGTGATCGCCGCGCTGGTCGGCGCCGGCGGGCTCGGCGTGCCGGTGGTGCGCGCGCTCAACAGCGTGCAGGTCGATGTCGGCTTCGAGGCGGGCATCGCCATCGTGCTGCTCGCCATCGTGCTCGACCGCTTGAGCCGGCCGCGCGACAAGGGGACGGCCCGATGAGCGCCGCGATCGAGTTCCGCGGCGTCGACGTGGTCTATCCGCGCGCCACCGGGCGCGCCGCCGCAGAGTCCCTGCGCCGCGCCCTCGCCCGCCTCGACGCGGGCGCCGACACGGCGCAGGTCGCCGCCGAATGCGGCGTGACCGTCGCGGTGCGCGGCGCAAGCCTCGCGGTCGCGCCCGGCGAGATCTGCGTCGTGATGGGCCTCTCCGGCTCGGGCAAGTCGACGCTGCTGCGCACCGCCAACGGCCTCACGCGCGCGACCCGCGGCGAGGTGCTGCTGGGCGGCGCCGAGGGCCCCGTCGACATCGCCCGCTGCGACGCGGCCGCGCTGTCCGCGGCGCGTCGCCGGCGGATCAGCATGGTGTTCCAGCAGGCCGCGCTGCTGCCCTGGCGCAGCGTCGAGGAGAACGTGGGCCTCGGCCTCGAGCTGCGCGGCGAGCCGCGCGCCGACCGCGCGCG
>RFTM01000192.1 GCA_009923475.1 Gammaproteobacteria bacterium
GATGTCGTTGTCGGACTGGGACATGCGACCTTCCTGTCAGGCGCCCGGCGCGCGAGCCGGCGGCGCGGCTTCGACCATGAAACTCGCCTCGGCTTCGGCGACGAGGCTGCCGTCATCGACACGGGTAAGACGCGCCTCGAGCATCACCAACCGGCCCTTGCGCTGCCGCAGTCCGCACGCGGCCTCGACCTGGGTGCCGACGGGCAGGGGCTGGCGGTAGCGGATCTCGCACTTCGCGGTGACACCCCGCTCGCCTTGCAGGAAGAGCCAGTTGCCCATGGCGTCGTCGAGCAGGCTGAAGACGATGCCGCCGTGGGTGATGCCCTCGAAGCTGTTGTGGTGCTCCGCCGGAGTGAAGCGCCCCAGGCAACGGTCGCCCTCCATGCGGAACGGGACGCGCAGGCCCTGCGCATTGTCGGGTCCGCAGACGAAGCAGCGGTTGCTGCCACGGCTCGGGCGCACCGCTTCGGACATCTACCCCGGCCTGCGGCTGCGGCGGCCGCGCGCTGCGCCTGCCTGGGCCGCGGATTCCTTGGGCGCGGGCAGCATCACCACCTTCGAGAGCTCCGGGTTCGGGAAGCGCTTGTGCGGGATCGCCATCGCCTCCACGAAATGCGCCTGGAAGCGCGGCTCGATGGCGGTCTCGATCTTCTCGACGCGCCGCACCACCTGCTCGATGGTCGCGCGCGAGGCCTCGTCCAGCAGCGCGATGCGCGCGCCCGTCCCCGCCGCATTGCCCGCCGCCGCCACCTGCGTGAGGTCGCAGTCGGGGATCATGCCGAGCACCATCGCGTACTTCGTGTCGATGTGGGCGCCGAAGGCGCCGGCGAGGCGGATGCGGTCGACGCGCTCCACGCCGAGCTCTTCCATCAGCAGGCGCACGCCGGCGTAGAGCGCGGCCTTGGCGAGCTGGATGGCGCGCACGTCGGTCTGGGTGATGGCGAGGGTCACCGCGCCGCGATGCAGCACGTATGAGAAGGTGCGGTCGGCGGGGATGATGCGGTCGCTGCGCGCGGCGAGCGCGCCGTCGACCACGCCGTCCTGGTTGATCACGCCCGAGAGATACATCTCGGCGATCACCTCGATGATCCCCGAGCCGCAGATGCCCGTCACGCCGGTCTTCTGCGTCGCCTCGGCGAAGCCGGGCTCGTCCGACCAAAGGTCGCAGCCGATGACCTTGAAGCGCGGCTCCAGCGTCTCGGGGTCGATGCGCACGCGCTCGATGGCGCCCGGAGCGGCGCGCTGGCCGCAGCTGATCTGCGCGCCCTCGAAGGCGGGACCGGTGGGGCTGGAACAGGCGAGCAGGCGTTGGCGGTTGCCGAGCACGATCTCGGCGTTGGTGCCCACATCGACCAGCAGCGTGATCGGCTCGCCGAGATCGGGGCGCTCGGCGAGGATCATGCCGGCGGTGTCGGCGCCGACATGCCCCGCGATGCAGGGCAGCACGTAGACGCGCGCGTTCGGATGCACATCGATGCCGAGCGCGCTCGCCGGCTGTTCGATCGCCTGGTCGGTGGCGAGCGCGAACGGCGCGCCACCGAGCTCGGTCGGGTCGAGCCCGAGCACGAGGTGATGCATGATCGGGTTGCCGACCAGCGTGATCTCGAGGATCTCCTGCGGCGTCGCGCCCGCGTCGCGCGCCACATCGGCGGCGAGCTCGCTGAGCGCCGCGCGCACCGCGACGGTCATCTGCTCGGCGCCGCCCGGGTTCATCATCGCGTACGAGACCCGGCTCATGAGGTCTTCGCCGAAACGGATCTGCGGGTTCATCATGCCCGAGGACGCGACCACCTCGCCGGTCGCGAGGTCGCAGAGGTGCGCGGCGATGGTCGTCGAACCGACATCCACCGCCATGCCGAGCGCGCGCTCGTGGAAACCCGGCCACAGGCCGATGATCTGCTTGCCGCCATGCACCGCGGCGGTGACCTTCCAGGCGCCGGCACGCAGCGTCGTCTGCAGCGCGCGCAGCACGTTGAGCTCGATGCCGAGCCCGGTGAGCTGCCACTCGCGCTCCAGGGCCTCGAGCAGGCGGCGCAGGTCGCCCGAGGGGTCGTGCATGTCGGGCTCGCGCACCTCGACGTAGTGCAGGCGCACCAGCGGATTGAGGTCGATCTCGCGCACCTCGGCGGCCTTGCGCACCACCTGGCGATGCACCTGGCTCGCCGGCGGCACATCGACCACCACGTCGGCGCAGACCTTCGCCTGGCAGGAGAGCCGCTGGCCGGGCTTCAGCACCTTGCGGCGCGTGCTGCGCGCCTCGACCTCGCCCGGCGCCGTGACGCTGGCCTCGCCCGAGCGCACGCCGTGCTTGGCGAACTCGCCCTCGGCCACCACCACCTGACAACGGCCGCAGATGCCGCGTCCGCCGCAGACCGAATCGATGTCGACGCCGAGCTCGCGCGCCGCCTGCAGCAGCGGCGTGCCGAGCGCGAACCGCCCGCGCTTGCCGGCGGGCAGGAAGACCACCAATGCGTCAGCCTGGCTCAAGCCCGTCGCTCCTTCAGGCGCCGCCCGGAGCCGCGCCGCCGGCGCCTGGCGTACCGCCGCCCGCGCCCTCGCCGCCCGCCGCAGCGCGGCGACGGGCGCCGCCCTCGCGGCGACCCCGCGCCGCCGGGTTGTCACCGGCCGCCCCCGGCGGCGGCGGCTCGCGGAACTTGCGGATCCAGCGCGCGCAGTCGGGGTCATGGCCCATCATCACGTCCGCGCCCATGCAGGCACGAACGGTGTCGCCGTGCAGCGGGTTGGTGATCGCCGAGGTCATGCCCGACGCGATCGCCATGGTGAGGAAGGCCGCGTTGATGCCGTCACGGTTCGGCAGGCCGAAGCTGACGTTGGACGCGCCGCAGGTGGTGTTGACCTTGAGTTCGTCGCGCAGCCGGCGCACCAGCCGCATGACCTGCACGCCCGCCTGGTTGATGGCGCCGATGGGCATGACGAGCGGGTCGACGACCACGTCGCTGCGCGGGATGCCGTGGTCGGCGGCGCGCTCGACGATCTTCTTCGCGACCGCGAAGCGCACGTCCGGATCCTCGGAGATGCCGGTCTCGTCGTTGGAGATGGCGACCACGGCGGCGCCGTACTTCTTGACGAGCGGCAGCACCTGCTCGAGGCGCTCTTCCTCGCCCGTCACCGAGTTGACCAGCGCCTTGCCCTTGTAGACGGCGAGGCCCGACTCGAGGGCGGCGACGATCGACGAGTCGATGGACAGCGGCACGTCGGTGATCGACTGCACGATCTGCACGGCCTGCGCCAGGATCGCCGGCTCGTCGGCGAGCGGGATGCCGGCGTTGACGTCGAGCATGTGCGCGCCGGCCTCGACCTGCGCGAGCGCGTCGGAGATGACGCGGCTGTAGTCGCCCGCCGCCATCTCGGCGGCGAGGATCTTGCGCCCCGTCGGGTTGATGCGCTCGCCGATGATGACGAACGGCCGGTCGAAGCCGATGACGACCTCTTTGGTCGCGGAGCTGATGATCGTGTCGGTCATGATGCCACCTTGTCCTGTGTGTCCGTGCCTTGCGGCGCCTGCCGGTCGCGTCCGGGATGCCAAGGGACGCGCCCTTCGAGCACGCCCGAGCGATCGATGATCTCGGCCACCGTCTCCTCCTGGCGGTAGGCCATGACATGCACGCCGTGCACACCCTTCATGGTCTTCGCCTCCTGGATGAGCTCGATGCAGATGTCCCGTCCCTCGCGCGCGGCGTCCTTCGCGCTGCGCAGCCGCTCGATGAGCGCGTCGGGGATGTGGATGCCGGGCACGTTGGTCCGCATCCACTCGGCCGCCTTGGCAGAGCGCAGCGGGCCCACGCCGATGAGCAGGAAGACGCGGTCGAGGCCGCCCAAGTCCTCGAGGCGCTGCAGGAACGCGCGCAGCAGCGGCATGTCGTAGCAGTACTGCGTCTGGATGAACTGGGCGCCGGCCTCGATCTTCTTGAGCAGGCGCATGGCGCGCCAGTCGTGCGGCAGCGCCGAGGGGTTCTCGGCGGCGCCGAGGAACACCCGCGGCGCCGTGGTGAGCTTGCGGCCGCTCTGGAAGCGCTGCTCGTCGCGCAGGGTGCGCGCGATGCCGAGCAGCGAGATGCTGTCGAGGTCGAACACGGGCTTCGCCTGCGGATGGTCGCCGGCCTGCACGCCGTCGCCGGTGAGGCACAGCACGTTGCAGACGCCCATCGCCGCCGCGCCGAGGATGTCGCCCTGGATGCCGATGCGGTTACGGTCGCGGCAGGAGATCTG
>RFTM01000193.1 GCA_009923475.1 Gammaproteobacteria bacterium
GGGCGCGTCGAGCGGCTCGGCAACACCATGGCCGGCGCCTGAGCCGGTCACCGCAGGATTTTCAGAGGACCACACATGTCCATCAAGGCATCCGAGATCAGCGACCTCATCAAGCAGCGCATCGACAAGTTCCAGTCGGCGGCGGAGGCGCGCAACGTCGGCACGATCGTGTCGGTGACCGACGGCATCTGCCGCATCCACGGCCTGGCCGATGTCCGCTACGGCGAGATGATCGAGTTCCCGGGGAACCTCTTCGGCCTCGCGCTCAACCTCGAGCAGGACTCGGTCGGCTCGGTGGTGCTCGGCGACTACAAGTCGCTGAAGGAAGGCGACACCGTGAAGACCACGGGCCGCATACTCGAGGTGCCGGTCGGTCCTGAGCTGCTCGGCCGCGTGGTCGACGCGCTCGGCAACCCGATCGACGGCAAGGGCCCCCTCAAGACCACCCGCACCGCGCCCATCGAGCGCGTGGCGCCGGGCGTCATCTACCGCAAGTCGGTGAGCCAGCCGGTGCAGACCGGCTACAAGGCCGTCGACGCGATGGTGCCGGTCGGCCGCGGCCAGCGCGAGCTGATCATCGGCGACCGCCAGACCGGCAAGACCGCGATGGCCGTCGACACGATCATCAACCAGAAGACCTCGGGCATCAAATGCATCTACGTCGCGATCGGGCAGAAGCAGTCCTCGATCGCCAACGTGGTGCGCAAGCTCGAGGAGAACGGCGCGATGGACCACACCATCATCGTCGCCGCCTCGGCCTCCACGCCCGCCGCCATGCAGTACCTGTCGGCCTACGCCGGCGTGACCATGGGCGAGTACTTCATGGACAACGGTGAAGACGCGCTCATCATCTACGACGACCTCTCCAAGCAGGCCGTCGCCTACCGCCAGATCTCGCTGCTGCTGCGCCGCCCGCCGGGCCGCGAGGCCTTCCCCGGCGACGTGTTCTACCTCCACTCGCGCCTGCTCGAGCGCAGCGCGCGCGTCAACGAGGAGTACGTCGAGATGGCGACCAAGGGCGCCGTCAAGGGCAAGACCGGCTCGCTGACCGGCCTGCCGATCATCGAGACGCAGGCGGGCGACGTCACCGCGTTCGTGCCGACCAACGTCATCTCGATCACCGACGGCCAGATCTTCCTCGAGACCGACCTCTTCAACGCCGGCATCCGCCCGGCGATGAACGCCGGCATCTCGGTGTCGCGCGTCGGCGGCGCCGCGCAGACCGACATCATCAAGCGCCTGGGCGGCGGCATCCGCCTCTCGCTCGCGCAGTACCGCGAGCTCGCGGCGTTCTCGCAGTTCGCCTCCGACCTCGACGAGGCCACCCGCAAGCAGCTCGAGCGCGGCGTGCGCGTGACCGAGGTCATGAAGCAGAAGCAGTACGCGCCGATGTCGGTCGCCGAGATGGCGCTCTCCATCTACGCGGTCAACAACGGCTACATGGACAAGGTCGACCGCAAGAAGGTCGTGGACTACGAGGCCGCGCTGCAGTCGTTCGCCAAGTCCTCGCACAAGGCCTCGCTGGATGCCATCAACGCCGAGCCCGTGCTCAAGAAGCACGAGGCGACGCTGAAGGCGATCTGCGAGGACTTCGCGGCCAACGGCAGCTTCTGAGCCACGCCACGGGCGAACCGAGATGCCAGGCACCAAAGAGATCCGCACCAAGATCGCGAGTGTGAAGAGCACTCAGAAGATCACCAAGGCCATGGAGATGGTCGCGGCGAGCAAGATGCGCCGCGCCCAGGACCGCATGCGCCTGGCGCGGCCCTACGCCGACAAGATCCGCACGGTCATCGGCCACCTCAACGAGGCGAACCCCGACTACAAGCACCCGCTCCTGGTGGAGCGCGAGCCCAAGAACGTCGGAATCATCGTCGTCTCGAGCGACCGCGGCCTCTGCGGCGCCCTCAACACCAACGTGTTCAAGAGCACGCTGCTGCTGATGCGCGAGTGGCAGGGCAAGGGCGCCAAGGTGAGCCTCTGCCTGCTCGGCAGCAAGGGCCTCGCGTTCTTCCGCCGCCTCGGACTGCCGATCCTCGCCAGCGTCACCGGCCTCGGCGACAAGCCGCACGTCAAGGACCTGCTGGGCTCGGTCAAGGTGATGCTCGACGCCTACAAGGACGGCTCCATCGACCGCCTGTTCATCGTCAACGCGCAGTTCGTCAACACCATGACGCAGAAGCCGACGGTGACCCAGCTGCTGCCGGTGCTGACCGAGGACACCTCCGACCTGCAGGAGCACTGGGACTACATCTACGAGCCGGGCGCCGCCGACATCCTCGACGGCGTGCTGATGCGCTACATCGAGTCGCAGGTCTACCGCGGCGCGGTCGAGAGCGTCGCCTGCGAGATGGCCGCGCGCATGGTCGCGATGAAGGCCGCCTCGGACAACGCCGGCAAGCTCATCGGCGACCTGCAGCTCGTCTACAACAAGGCGCGCCAGGCGGCGATCACCAAGGAGCTGGCGGAGATCGTCGGCGGAGCGGCGGCGGTCTGACGGCCGCCGCGCACACTTCAAAGAAATTCACGGATACAAGGCACAGGATACCGACATGGCAACCGGAAAGATCACCCAGATCATCGGAGCGGTCATCGACGTGGAGTTCCCGCGCGAGTCGATCCCGAAGGTCTACGAGGCGCTGAAGCTCAAGGACGTCGACCTCACGCTCGAGGTGCAGCAGCAGCTCGGCGACGGCGTCGTGCGCACCATCGCGATGGGCGCCTCCGAGGGCCTGAAGCGCGGCCTCGCGGTCGAGACCACCGGCGCGCCGATCTCGGTGCCGGTCGGCAAGGCCACGCTCGGCCGCATCATGGACGTGCTCGGCACGCCGCAGGACAACCGCGGCCCGGTCGCCTCCAAGGACCACTGGTCGATCCACCGCCCGGCGCCGTCCTACGACGAGCAGGCCGGCGGCCGTGACCTCCTCGTCACCGGCATCAAGGTCATCGACCTGCTGGTGCCGTTCGCGAAGGGCGGCAAGGTGGGCCTGTTCGGCGGCGCCGGCGTCGGCAAGACCGTCAACATGCTCGAGCTCATCAACAACATCGCCAAGCAGTACAGCGGCCTGTCGGTGTTCGCCGGCGTCGGCGAGCGCACCCGCGAAGGCAACGACTTCTACCACGAGATGGCCGAGTCGGGCGTCATCGACCTCGAGAACCTCGAGAACTCGAAGGTGGCGATGGTCTACGGCCAGATGAACGAGCCGCCGGGCAACCGCCTGCGCGTCGCGCTCACCGGCCTCACCATGGCCGAGTACTTCCGCGACGAGGTGCGCGAGGACGGCGGCAAGGGCCGCGACGTGCTGTTCTTCGTCGACAACATCTACCGCTACACGCTGGCGGGCACCGAGGTGTCGGCGCTGCTCGGCCGCATGCCGTCGGCGGTGGGCTACCAGCCGACGCTCGCCGAGGAGATGGGCGTGCTGCAGGAGCGCATCACCTCCACCAAGACCGGCTCGATCACCTCGATCCAGGCCGTGTACGTGCCGGCGGACGACCTCACCGACCCGTCGCCCGCCACCACCTTCGCGCACCTCGACGCCACGGTCGTGCTGTCGCGCCAGATCGCGGCGCTCGGCATCTACCCGGCGGTCGATCCGCTCGACTCCACCTCGCGCCAGCTCGACCCGCTGGTCGTCGGCGAGGAGCACTACAACACCGCGCGCGGCGTGCAGGCCGTGCTGCAGCGCTACAAGGAGCTGCAGGACATCATCGCGATCCTCGGCATGGACGAGCTCTCCGAAGAGGACAAGCTCACCGTGTTCCGGGCCCGCAAGATCCAGCGCTTCCTGTCGCAGCCCTTCAACGTCGCCAAGGTGTTCACCGGCCAGGACGGCAAGATCGTCCCGCTCAAGGACACCATCCGCGGCTTCAAGGGCATCCTCGAGGGCCAGTACGACAACCTCCCCGAGCAGGCCTTCTACATGGTCGGCTCGATCGACGAGGCCGTCGAGAAGGCGAAGACGCTGCAGTAAGCACGCGCCGTACCGCAGCACACCGCACACGAGAACGAAGCAATGGCCGCCGACAGCACCATCCACTGCGACATCGTCAGCGCCGAGGGCGAGATCTTCTCCGGCCCGGCGAAGATGGTGTTCGTGCCGGCCATGCAGGGCGAGATCGGCATCGCCCCGCGGCACGCGCCGCTGCTCACGCTTATCAAGTCCGGTGAGTTGCGGGTGCAGACCCCGGGCGGCGAGGAGCTCATGTTCTTCGTCGGCGGCGG
>RFTM01000194.1 GCA_009923475.1 Gammaproteobacteria bacterium
CGCGGCGCCCGGCAGAACAACCTCAAGGACCTCGACCTCGACATCCCGACCGGCGAACTCGTGGTGGTGACCGGCGTCTCCGGCTCGGGCAAATCCTCGCTCGTGTTCGACACGCTGTATGCCGAAGGGCAGCGGCGCTACGTCGAGACCTTCTCGCCCTACGCCCGGCAGTTCCTCGACCGCATGGACAAGCCGGCGGTCGACCGCATCGAGGGCATCCCGCCGGCCATCGCCATCGACCAGACCAACCCGGTGCGCACCTCGCGCTCGACGGTCGGCACGATGACCGAGCTCAACGACCACCTGAAGCTGCTGTTCGCGCGCTGCTCGCAGCTGCATTGCCGGCGCTGCGCGGCCCCGGTACGCCGCGACGACCCGGCGAGCATCCGCGAGGACCTGCTGCGGCGCGCGGCCGCGGCGGGCGACCCGCGGCTGCTGGTCTGCTTCGAGGTCAAGGTCCCCAAGGGCTTCAAGGAACCGGAGGTGCGGGCGCTGCTAGAGCGGCAGGGCTACACGCGCATCCGCAAGCTCGAGCGCGGTCGCCTCGAGGTGGTGCAGGACCGGCTGCGCGCGGTCGGCGCCGACCCGGCGCGGCTCGCCGAGGCCCTGGAGGCCGCGCTGCGGGTCGGCCAAGGACGGCTGCACGTGCATGCGCTCGCCGACGGCGCGACCGCCGCTGACGACGCGCCGGCCATCGCCGCGACCTGGCATTGGTCGAGCGGCCTGCATTGCGCGCCCTGCGACATCGACCATCGCGAGCCGACGCCGGCGGCGTTCTCCTTCAACTCGCCGGTCGGCGCCTGCGAGCATTGCCGCGGTTTCGGCCGCATCATCGGCGTCGACTACGGCCTCGTGATCCCCGACGGCGCGAAGTCGCTGCGCGGCGGCGCGGTGCGCCCCTGGCAGACGCCCTCCTATGCCGAATGCCAGCAGGACCTCGAGCGGCTCGCGCGCAAGCGCGGCATCCCGCTCGACACACCGTGGCGCGAGCTGAGCGACGCGCAACGCGCCTGGGTCATCGACGGCGAGGGCGAGTGGTCGAAGCAGGTCTGGTACGGCGTGAAGCGCTTCTTCGCCTGGCTCGAGACCAAGGCGTACAAGATGCACATCCGCGTGCTGCTCTCGAAGTACCGCGCCTACACGCCCTGCGGACACTGCGGCGGCGCGCGGCTCGCGACGCCCTCGCTGCTCTGGCGCATCGGCGACGCGGCGCTCGCCGACGCCGCGCTCGGCGGCCAGCCGCGCTTCCGGCCACAGGGCGTGGAGTGGACGCCGGACGCGCTCGCCGCCCTGCCCGGCCTCTGCCTGCACGACCTGATGCTGCTGCCGCTCGAACGCGGCCGCCGGTTCTTCGACGCGCTGCGCCTGCCCGGCGTGCCGGACGAGGCGACGCGGCTGCTGCTCGGCGAGATCCGCGGACGCTACGCCTATCTCTGCGAGGTCGGGCTCTGCTACCTCACGCTCGACCGCCAGTCCCGCACGCTCTCGGGCGGCGAGGTGCAGCGCATCAACCTCACCACCGCGCTAGGCACCTCGTTGGTGAACACCCTGTTCGTGCTCGACGAACCCTCGATCGGCCTGCACCCGCGCGACATGCAGCGCGTGATCGGCGTGATGCACCGGCTGCGCGACGCCGGGAATTCCCTGCTGGTCGTGGAGCACGACCCGCAGATCATGCAGCAGGCCGACCGGCTGCTCGACCTCGGGCCCGGCGCGGGCGAGCACGGCGGGCGCATCGTCGCCTGGGGGCGCCCCGACGAGGTGCGCGCGGCGCCGGGGTCGTTGACGGCCGATTACCTCAGCGGCCGGCGCAGCGTGCGCCTGCCGCCGCCGCGCAAGGCGGCTCGCGGCGCGGGCCGCAAGGATGCCTGGCTAGAGGTGCTGGGCGCCCGCCAGCACAACCTGCGCGACATCGACGTACGGCTGCCGCTCGGCCGGCTGGTCTGCATCACCGGCGTGTCGGGGTCCGGCAAGTCGACGCTGGTGCAGGACGTGCTGCTCCCCGCGTTGCTGAAGCATCTCGGCCGCCCCACGGAGGCGGCGGGCCTGCACCGCGCGCTGCGCGGCGCGGAACTGCTCGCCGACGTGGTGTCGGTCGACCAGACGCCGATCGGACGGACCGCGCGCTCCAACCCCGCGAGCTATGTCGGCGCCTTCGATGCCCTGCGCGAACGCTTCGCCAGGCTGCCCGCGGCGCGCGAACGCGGCTGGACCGCGGGCACCTTCAGCTTCAACTCGGGCACGGGCCGCTGCCCATCCTGCTCGGGCAGCGGTTTCGAGCATGTCGAGATGCAGTTCCTCTCGGACGTGTACCTGCGCTGCGGCGAGTGCAACGGCACCCGCTACCGCGCCGAGACCCTGGAGGTGAAGCATCCCGGTCCCGGCGGACGCGAGGCGAGCATCGCCGACGCGCTCGCCATGACCGTGACCGAAGCGCTGGAGTTCTTCGCCGACGTCCCGGAGCTCGCCGCGCGGCTGGCGCCGCTCGCCGAGGTGGGCCTCGATTACCTGACGCTGGGCCAGCCCGTGCCGACGCTCTCCGGCGGCGAGGCGCAGCGCCTGAAGCTCGCGGGGCATCTCGCGGATTCGGCGCAGCCTGATGCCGACGCACGCGCCGGAGGATCCGCCCGTGCGAAGGAAGGCGCAGCCAAGGGCAAGCTGTTCCTGTTCGACGAGCCGACCACCGGCCTGCACTTCGAGGACATCGCGCGGCTGCTCGGCGCGTTCCGGAGGCTGCTCGACGCCGGCCATTCTTTGGTGGTCATCGAGCACAACCTCGACGTCATCCGCGCCGCGGAGTGGATCGTCGACCTCGGGCCGGAGGGCGGCGAGGCAGGCGGCGGCGTGGTGGCCTGCGGCACGCCGGAGCAGCTCGAGCGGCATCCGTCCTCGCACACCGGCCGGGCGTTGGCGGCCTACCGTGCGGACATGGATGCCGGGAGGCACGCTGCGGCCGTCGCGGAGCCGCCGCCGCGCGCGCCTGCGGCGCAGGACGGCGCCGCCCGCGGCGCGATCTCGGTGCGCAACGCGCGCGAGCACAACCTGCGCGGCATCGACGTCGACATCCCCCGCGACGCGTTCACGGTGGTGACCGGCGTGTCGGGGTCCGGCAAGTCGACGCTCGCCTTCGACATCCTCTTCAACGAGGGCCAGCGGCGCTACCTCGAATCCTTGAACGCCTATGCGCGGCAGTTCGTGCAGCCGGCGTCCCGGCCCGAGGTCGACGCCATCCGCGGCATCCCGCCCACGGTGGCCATCGAGCAGCGCACCAGCCGCGGCGGCCGCAAGAGCACCGTCGCGACGCTCACCGAGACCTACCACTTCCTGCGCCTGCTCTGGATGAAGCTCGGCACCCAGCATTGCCCGGATTGCGACGCGGTGATCGCGCCGCAGTCGGCCGAGGTCATCGCCGCGCGCATCCTCAAGGATTACCGCGGCCGCACCGTCGACCTGCTCGCGCCCCTGGTGGTGGCCCGCAAGGGGCTCTACACGGACCTCGCGAAATGGGCCGCCGGCAAGGGCTACCGGGAGCTGCGCGTCGACGGCGAACGCCTGAAGGTCAAGCCTTGGCCGCGCCTCGACCGCTTCAAGGATCACTCGATCGAGCTGCCGGTCGCTCGGCTCGGCATCTCGCCGCGCGGCGAGGCGGACCTGCGCGCCAAGCTCGCCGAGGCGCTGCAGCACGGCAAGGGCGTGGTGCAGGTGCTGCCGGTCGGCGCCGCGGGCGCCGCCGCCCTGCCGGTCACCTTCTCCACCCGCCGCGCCTGCCCCTCCTGCGGCACGAGCTTCGCCGAGCCCGACCCGCGCATGTTCTCGTTCAACTCCAAGCAGGGCTGGTGCGCCGGCTGCTACGGCACCGGCGTCGAACTGCCGGAATTCGACGAGGAGCAGACCGGCGAGGAGGCCACCTGGAACGAGTGGCACGACGGCGAGGCGCCGGCCTGCGGCGAGTGCAAGGGAGAGCGCCTCAATGCGGTCGCGCGCGCCGTGCGGTTCCGCGACCGCTCGATCGGCCAGCTGACCTGCGAACCCGTGTCGAAGGCGCGCGAGTTCCTGGGCGGGCTCAAGCTCGCGGCGCGCGAGCGCGCCATCGCCCGCGACCTGCTGCAGGAGATCGGCGCGCGGCTCGGCTTCCTGGAGCGCGTCGGACTCGGCTACCTGTCGCTCGACCGCGCCGCGCCCACGCTGTCGGGCGGCGAGGCGCAGCGCATCCGGCTCGCG
>RFTM01000195.1 GCA_009923475.1 Gammaproteobacteria bacterium
CATGGGGCGGTTGCGCGGCGGCGTGTGCATGGCATGGCTCCGGTGGACTCGATGCTGCATTATATCGGCTCACACCGAGGGCCACCCGTGAAGACACTGCAACACTACATCGACGGCCGATGGGTCGATCCGATCGAACCCGGCGAACTCTTCCCCGTCATCAACCCGGCCGACGAGACGCAGGTCGCGGCGATCCGCATGGGTTGCGCGGCGGACGTCGACGCGGCGGTGGCTGCCGCGTGCCGCGCCTTCCCGGAGTTCGCGGCGACGCCGCTCGCGGCCCGCCTCGATGCGCTGCGCCGCCTGAAGGCCGTGTTCGAAGGGCGCTTCGACGAGATGGCCGAGGCCATCACCACCGAGATGGGCGCGCCGCACGACATGTCGCGCGACGCACAGGCCGCTTCGGGGCCCGGGCACATCGAGGCGACGATCAAGGCCGCCGAACAGCTCGATTGGGAGGTCCGCATCGACGGCTCCAATGTGGTGCGCGAACCGATCGGCGTCTGCGGGCTCATCACGCCCTGGAACTGGCCCATCAACCAGATCCTGGCCAAGGTCGCGCCGGCGATCGCGGCCGGCTGCACCATGGTGCTGAAGCCGAGCGAGCAGGCGCCGCTGTCGGCGCAGTTGGTGGCCGAGTTCATCGCCGAGGCAGGGCTGCCGCAGGGCGTGTTCAACATGGTGCATGGCACCGGTCCCGTGGTCGGGCACGCCATGAGCGCGCATCCGGACATCGAGATGATGTCCTTCACCGGCTCCACGCGCGCCGGCGTCGACGTGGCCAAGACCTCGGCCGACACCATCAAGCGCGTCGCGCAGGAGCTCGGCGGCAAGTCGCCGAACATCATCTTCGCCGATGCCGACCTCGGCAAGGCGCTCGGCAACTCGGTGCGCCGCTGCTTCTACAACACCGGGCAGTCCTGCAACGCGCCGACCCGCATGCTGGTCGAGGCGTCCGTCTACGACCGCGCCGTCGACATCGTCGCCAAGCTCGCCGAGGCCACGCCGGTGCGCGACCCGCGGCAGGCCGGCCGGCACCTGGGGCCGCTCGCCTCGCGCATCCAGTTCGAGCGCGTGCAGCGCTACATCCAGATCGGCATCGACGAGGGCGCGCGCCTCGTGGCCGGCGGCCTCGGCCGCCCCGCGGGCCTCGACCGCGGGTACTTCGTGAAGCCGACCGTGTTCGCCGGCGTGCACAACGGCATGCGCATCGCGCGCGAGGAGATCTTCGGGCCCGTGCTCTCGATGATCCCGTTCAAGGACCTCGAGGAGGCGATCGCCATCGCCAACGACACGCCCTACGGGCTCGCCGCCTACCTGCACACCGGCGACATCGAGAAGGGCCGCGCGGTCGCGCGCCGGCTGCGCGCCGGCAGCGTGCACATCAACGGCGCGGGTCAGGGCTACATGGAGCCGTTCGGCGGCTTCAAGCAGTCGGGCAACGGCCGCGAGTGCGGCGCCTACGGGCTGCTCGAGTTCCTCGAGCTCAAGTCCATCAACGGTTTCTACCCCGCCTGACGGCGGCCGGACCCGCGCATGATCCTCAAAGACATCGAGACCTTCGTCGTCGGCAACCCGCCGCCGTCCTTCGGCGGCCGCTACTTCGTGTTCGTGAAGCTCACCACCGACGACGGCATCTCGGGTGTGGGCGAGGCCTACTGCGTGCCGTTCCACCCCGACCTCGTGGCGCGCATGCTGGAGGACGTCTTCGCCCGCTATGTCGAGGGCCAGGACCCGCACTCCATCGAGACCATCTGGCGCCGGGTCTATTCGAGCGGCTTCACGCAGCATCCCGACCTCGCGCTGATGGGCGTCCTCAGCGCGCTCGAGATGGCCTGCTGGGACATCATCGGCAAGGCCGCGGGGCAGCCGGTGCACAAGCTGCTCGGCGGCCTCGTGAACGAGCGCATCCGCACCTACACCTACATCTACCCGACGGCCACCGAGACCGACGCCATCTACCACGACGCCGAGCGCTCCGCCGAGCGCGCCGCCGAGTACGTGCAACAGGGCTTCACGGCCATCAAGTTCGACCCGGCGGGGCCGTACACGGCTTTCGACGGGCGCCAGCTCTCGCTCACGGAGCTCGAGCGCAGCGAGCGTTTCGTGCGTCTCATCCGCGAGGCCGTCGGCGGCAAGGCGGACCTGCTGTTCGGCACGCATGGCCAGATGACCGCGGCGGGCGCCATCCGCCTCGCCAAGCGTCTCGAGCCCTACGACCCCTTGTGGTTCGAGGAGCCGGTGCCGCCCGATTCACCGGAGGAGATGGCCCTGGTCGCTCGCGCCACCAGCATCCCCATCGCGGCCGGCGAGCGCCTCACCACGAAATACGACTTCCTGCGTGTGCTGCGCGCCAACGCCGCCGCCATCCTGCAGATGAACCTCGGACGCGTCGGCGGCCTGCTCGAGGCCAAGAAGATCGCCGGCATGGCCGAGGCGCAGCATGTGCAGATCGCGCCGCACCTTTACTGCGGGCCGATCGTCGGCGCCGCCAACATCCAGCTCGCCGCCTGCAGCCCGAACTTCCTGATCCTCGAGGGCATCGAGCGTTGGCAGGGCTTCCATGCCGACATCCTCCGCAAGCCCATCCGCTGGGAAGACGGGTATGTCATCCCCTCCAGCGAGCCGGGCCTCGGCGTGGAGATCGACGAAGCCGTCGCGCGCGCCAACCCATACCGCGGCGACAAGCTGCACCTCGAGATGACCCAACATCCGGCGGGTGTGTGAGCCGGGAGACGCTGTGAACACCGAGACATTCGACTACGTGGTCGTCGGCGGCGGCACCGCCGGTTGCATCGTCGCGAGCCGGCTCGCGATGGCGGGCGACGCGAGCGTGCTGTTGCTCGAGGCGGGCGGCAGCGACCTGCGGCCGATGGTGCAGATCCCCATCGGTTACGCGCGGCTGCTCTTCGACAAGGACGTCAACTGGCTCTACGAGACCGAGCCTGACGCCGGCCTCGCGGGCCGCCGCAGCTTCTGGCCGCGCGGCAAGGTGCTCGGCGGCTCCGGCTCGATCAACGCCATGGTCTACATGCGCGGCCTGCCCAACGATTTCGACGACTGGCGCGCGATGGGCAACGTCGGCTGGGGCTACGACGACGTGCTGCCGTTCTTCAAGGCCGTCGAGGACCACGACGACGGCGACCCGCGCTACCACGGCCGCGGCGGACCGATCCACGTCACCGATGTCTCGGCCGACGTGCATCCGCTCTGCGACCGCTACATCGCCTCCTGCGAGGCGCTCGGGTTCCGGGCGACGCCCGATTTCAACGGCGAACGGGGCGAAGGCGTCGGCATCTACCAGATCAACACGCGCTCGGGGTTCCGCTCCTGCAGCGCCAACGAGCACCTGCGCAGCGCGCGCAGCCGCCGCAACCTCGAGGTGCGCACCAAGGCGCTCGCCACGCGCGTGCTGTTCGAGGGCAAGCGCGCGAGCGGCGTGCGCTACCTGCGCGGCGGCGTCGAGCACACCGCCTCGGCGCGGCGGCAGTTGGTCCTCTGCGGGGGCGCCATCAACACGCCGCAGCTCCTGCAGCTGTCGGGCGTCGGCGACGGCGCGCGGTTGCAGGCCATGGGCATCACGCCGGTGCACGACAGCCCCGCGGTGGGACGCAACCTGCAGGACCACCTCGCGGTGTCCTACTTCTACGGCTCGTCGGTGCCGACGCTCAACGACCAGCTGGGCCCGTTCCTCGGCAAGGTGCGAGCCGCTGTCCGCTACGCGTTCACCCGCCGCGGTCCGCTCGCCATGAGCGTCAACCAGGGCGGCGGTTTCGTGCGCAGCGACCCCTCGCAGCCCGTGCCCAACCTGCAGCTCTACTTCAACCCGGTGAGCTACACGCGCACCCCGTTGTCGGATCGCAAGCTCCTCAGTCCGGATCCGTTCTCGGCCTTCCTGATCTCGTTCAATGCCTGTCGGCCGACGAGCCGCGGCGAACTGCACATCTCCTCCACCGATCCGGCCGCGCAGCCGGCGATCCGGCCGAACTACCTCTCGACCGAGCGGGACATCGAGGAGGCGCGCGCGGGTTGCCGCTTGCTGCGGCGCATCGCCGCCACCAAGCCGCTCGCCGACGTCATCACCGGCGAACTGTATCCCGGTCCGAAAGCGGTCAGCGATGACGACCTGCTCGAGGACTTCCGGCAGCGCGCCGACACGGTCTATCACCCGACCTGCACCGCCCGCATGGGCACCGACCCGCGCGGGTCGG
>RFTM01000196.1 GCA_009923475.1 Gammaproteobacteria bacterium
GGAGGCGCTGCAGGAATACCAGCGCCTGTTCGGCGGCGAATCGCACGTCGAGTCGCTGCACGCACAGCGCGCCGTGGCGCTCGACGTGATGCAGCGGCTGCGCGAGTTCCAGCCGCGGCTCGTCGGGCCGGTGCTCGCCGGCACCGCGACCGCGCACGACGACGTGCTGCTGCACGCCTTCGCCGACCGCGCCGAGACCGTCAGCCTGCGCCTGATGGACCAGGGCATCCCCTTCGAGGTGGGCGAGCGCCGCGTGCGCCTCAACGCCGAGCGCGTGGTGCAGCAGCCCGCCCTGCGGCTCGACGTCGACGGCCAGCCGGTCGAGGTGGTGGTGTTCCCGGTGGACGGCATCCGCCAATCGCCGGTGTCGCCGGTGGACGGCAAGCCGATGCGCCGCGCCGACGCGGCGGAGGTGGCGGCGCTGCTCGAGGCGCGGTGAGCGCGCGGCGGGCGCGCGACATCCGCCTCGGGATCAGCGCTTGGCGATGGGCGTGTAGTCGCGCTTGACCGGGCCGGTGTAGAGCTGGCGCGGGCGGCCGATCTTCATGGACGGGTCGCTGATCATCTCCTGCCAATGAGCCACCCAGCCGGCGGTGCGGGCGATCGCGAACATCACCGTGAACATCGAGCGCGGGATGCCGAGCGCGCTGTAGATGATGCCGGAATAGAAGTCGACGTTCGGGTAGAGCTTGCGCGACACGAAGTAGTCGTCCTTGAGGGCGATCTCTTCGAGGCGCTGCGCGAGCTCGAGCAGCGGGTTGTCGGCGCGGCCCATCTTGGCCAGCACCTTGTGGCACATCTCGCGGATGATCTTGGCGCGCGGGTCGAAGTTCTTGTAGACGCGGTGGCCGAAGCCCATCAGGCGCACGTTGCTCGCCTTGTCCTTCACCTGGGCGAGGAACTTCGGGATGTTGTCGACGGTGCCGATCTCCTCGAGCATCTCGAGGACGGCCTCGTTGGCGCCGCCGTGCGCCGGGCCCCAGAGCGCGGAGACGCCCGCGGAGATGGCGGCGTAGGGGTTGGCGCCGGTCGAGCCGGCGAGGCGCACCGTGGAGGTGCTCGCGTTCTGCTCGTGGTCGGCGTGCAGGATGAGCAGCAGGTCGAGGGCCTGCGCGGCCAGCGGGTCGACGTGGTACGGCTCGCAGGGCACGGCGTAGAACATGTGCAGCAGGTTGCTGCAGTAGTCGAGGTCGTTGCGCGGGTAGATGAACGGCTGCCCGAGCGCCCGCTTGTACGCCGCGGCCGAGATCGTCGGCAGCTTGGCGATGATGCGGTGCATGAAGATCTCGCGGTGCCGCGGGTTATGGATGTCCATCGAGTCGTGGTAGAAGGCCGACATCGAGGCCACGATCGCGCTGACCATCGCCATCGGGTGCGCGTCGTAGTGGAAGCCGTTGAACATCCGCAGCAGCGACTCGTTGATCATCGTGTGGCGCTGGATGTTGACGGTGAAGTCGGCGAGCTGCTTCGGGTCGGGCAGCTCGCCGTTGTTGAGCAGGTAGGCGACCTCGATGAACGAGCTCTGCGCCGCGAGCTGCTCGATGGGATAGCCGCGGTAGAGCAGCACGCCGGCGTCGCCGTCGATGTAGGTGATCTTGCTCTCGGTGCTCGCCGTGGCCATGAAGCCCGGGTCGAAGGTGAACACGCCGTGGTCCTTGTTGAGCGCGGCGATGTCGACGACATCGGGACCGACGGTGCCGGAGCGCGCCGGCAGCAGGGTCTTCTTCCCGGTGGAGGTGTCGGTCAGCTCGAAGGTCTTGTTGGCCATGGTGTCACGTCGTCGTTGGGCCTGCGTCGCGGGCGCGCGACGGAGTGATGGAAAGTTGACACGGCTGCGCGACGAATTCAAGGCAGCGCGTCGCGTTTCCGCCCGCTGTACGACTACTCGACCGCCTTGAAGAGGCTGCCCGGACGCGGCTCGCCGTTCGGGTACAGCCCGTTGATCAGCTGCAACTGCTCCTTGGCGTACTTCTCCTCGGGCATCGAGGACGTGAAATCGGCGAGGCGGGTGCCCGGCGCGGCGGTCTTGACCCGCAGCCGGAACGGCTCGGCGAGCGGCGCCTCGGCGGGCTTCAGGCCGCGCAGCGTCTGCACCACGGACTGGAACAGGCCGTCGGCCTCCGGCACGCCGTTGCGCGAGGCGCGGCTCGCGCCGGCGAACACGTAGGCGCTGCCGCCGCGGTAGAGCACCGCCCACCGCACCGGACCGGCGCCGCGGTCGAGCGGCGAGCCGTTGGCGGTGATGGTGGCGAAGCCCTGCATGCCGTTCGAGGTGAACGGTTCGCTGCCGTAGACGCTCGCGCCCTTGAGCTGGGTCATCAGGAACTCGCGCGGCCCCTGGTTCGGCGGCACCGCCTGCACCGTGACCTGCACCACCGAGTCCTTCTCGGGCGTGTAGAAGATGAGCCGGTCGCGCTGGTTCTCGATGGTCCAGCCGGTGGGCACGGCGAGCGTGATGCCGAGGTCGGCATGGTAGAAGCGGTTGCCGCGCACGATGCCCTGCGCGCGGCTCGAGCCGTAGGTCATGCCGTCGATGCGGCGCAGGTAGGTCTCGCGGTTGTCGATCCAGCCGCCGGGCGGCGTGCCGTTGATGCCGGCCGCGCCCTTGGCCGCCTGCACGGCGCGCGCGTCGGGCGCCGGGTGCGAGGAGAACAGCCCGTGGTAGATGTTGGGGGGACGCCCCTCGGCGCGCGCGCGGTCGATCTCGAAGCGCTCGCCGCGCCGGAACATCTCGAACACCTCGCCCATCGCCTCGGGCCGGTAGCCGGCGGCGGTCGAGAACTGCAGGCCCACGCGGTCGGCCTCGAGCTCGTTGTCGCGGCCGTAGCCCTGCACCCAGGCCTGCGCGCCGACGCTGGCGAGGTCGGCCACCGCGCCGGAGCCGGTCAGCACCGCCGCGCCCAGCACGCCGAGCGTGGCGAGCAGGCCGCGGGTCTGGCGCTTCTGCGGATGCTTCTGGGTGACGTGCGCGATCTCGTGGCCGATCACGCCGGCGAGCTCGGCCTCGGAGTTGAGGTTGGCGAGCAGGCCGCGATGCAGGTAGACGAAGCAGCAGCCGGTGGTGAAGGCGTTGATGGAATCGTCGTCGAGCAGCACGAAGGTCCACTCGGCGTTCGGCAGGCTGCTCTTGCGCGCGATGCGCTGCCCGAGCTCGTTGACGTAGTCCTGCAGTTCCTGGTTCGGGTAGACCCCGTAGGCCTTGAGGATCTTCTCGTGCGCGTCGCGGGACGCGCTGCTCTCCTTCATGGTGCCGCCCTTGGCGGCAGGCTTCGATTGCGGCGCCGCCACGGGCGCGGCGACGAGCAAGGCCGCGGCGGCGGCGAGGGACACCAGCAGGCGGCGCAGGCGCGGGATCATCGGCGAAAGGGGTCTCATCGGTGGGTCAGAGGACCCACACGCTAGCAAAGTTCCCGAGGGGATGACGACCCCGCGACAGCCTCGCGGGGCAGCGCCGACGGTCGGCGCTCAGCGCGCGGCGGCGGCGGCGTACTTCTTGCGGAACTTGTCGACGCGGCCCGCGGTGTCGACGATCTTCTGCTTGCCCGTGTAGAACGGGTGGCAGCTCGAGCACACTTCGACCTGCAGGTCGTGGCCGAGCGTCGAGCGGGTCTTGAAGGTGTTGCCGCAGGTGCAGGACACCGAGATTTCCGTGTATTCGGGATGTACCGACGCTTTCATGGCCTTGGATTCCGGGGCGTGGTCGAAAAAAGGGCGGCAAGTCTAGCGGCAGGCGGGGGTGGAGACAAGCGGTCGGGCGATGCGCTCCTGCGGATTGTGGATAAGTCTGTGGAAGAGGCCGTCGGAAAAGGGTTTTTCCGGCCGGGATTTCGCGTTTTTGGGCGATTTACCCAAGAATTGCATTCGATTAAAATCTATCGAAATCAATTAGTTGCAGATTTCACTTTGATTAACGACTGAAAAAAGTTGCCTTTTTGCCCCTCCCGACTGGATTTTCCGCAGGCTGTGCATGGATTCCAGCGTTTCCCGGCGCGGAATCCGCTAAGTGCCCGCCCCGCTTGGCAGGAAATCGACCAGAAGTTCGTTCAGGAAGCGCATCCCGAGGCCGGTCGGCCGGAACTGCCCGGCGGCGATCCATTCCAGGGTGCCGGCGGCGACCGCCCGGTCGATGACCGGCGCCACCGCCGACCAGTCGAGGCCGGTCCGGTCCTCGAACAGCGCGCGGTCGGCGCCGTCGGTGAGCCGCAAGGCG
>RFTM01000197.1 GCA_009923475.1 Gammaproteobacteria bacterium
CCGATCTCGCCCGACCGCGACACCGCGACCAGGTGGCCCTTCTCGTTGGCCACGGTCTTGATGTTGTGGAAGCGCAGCGTGCCCTTGTTGCGCACCTCGACGCTGGAGGCCGCCGCCGCGCGCGACGCCGCACCGCCGATGTGGAAGGTGCGCATCGTGAGCTGCGTGCCCGGCTCGCCGATCGACTGCGCGGCCATGACGCCGACCGCCTCGCCGATGTTGATGATGCGGCCGCGCGCGAGGTCGCGCCCGTAGCAGTTGGCGCAGACGCCGTAGCGGGTCTCGCAGGTGATGGGCGAACGGACCATGACCTGGTCGACGCCGTTCTGCTCGAGCAGGCGCACCAGGCCCTCGTCGATCAGCGTGCCGGCCTCGAGCAGCACCGCGCCCTTGCCGCCCGGCTTCAGGACGTCCTCGACGACCACGCGGCCGAGCACGCGCTCGCCGAGGCCCTCGACCACGTCGCCGCCTTCGACCAGCGGGTTGACGGTGAGGCCGTTGACGGTGCCGCAATCGACCTCGGTGACCACGAGGTCCTGCGCCACGTCGACCAGGCGACGGGTCAGGTAGCCCGAGTTCGCGGTCTTGAGCGCGGTGTCGGCGAGGCCCTTGCGGGCGCCGTGCGTCGAGATGAAGTACTGGAGGACGTTCAGGCCTTCGCGGAAGTTGGCCGTGATCGGCGTCTCGATGATCGAGCCGTCAGGCTTGGCCATCAGGCCGCGCATGCCGGCGAGCTGGCGGATCTGGGCCGCGCTGCCGCGCGCGCCCGAGTCGGCCATCATGAAGATCGAGTTGAACGACTTCTGGCGCTGCTTCTTGCCCTTGGAGTCGGTCGCCTCCTCGGAGCCGAGCTTCTCCATCATGGCCTTCGCGACCTGGTCGTTGGCGCGCGACCAGATGTCGACCACCTTGTTGTAGCGCTCGCCGTTGGTGACGAGGCCCGAGGCGTACTGGTCCTGGATCTCCTTCACCTCGCGGTCGGCGGAGGCGACGATCTTGGCCTTCTGCTCCGGGATGACGATGTCGTCGATGCCGAACGACACCGAGGCGCGGGTCGCGTAGGCGAAGCCCGTGTACATCAGGCGGTCGGCGAAGATCACCGTGTCCTTGAGGCCGAGCTGGCGGTAGCAGGCGTTGATGGTCGCCGAGATCGCCTTCTTGGTCATGTCCTGGTTGACGATGTCGAAGGACAGCCCCTCGGGCAGCACCTCGGAGAGCAGCGCGCGGCCGACGGTGGTGTCGACGGTGCGGCGGCGCGGCGTCTTCACGCCGTCGACCAGCACCACCTCGTCGATGCGCACCTTGATGCGCGCCTGCAGGTGGACCTCGCGGGTCTCGTAGGCGCGGTGCACCTCGCCGATGTCCGAGAACAGCATCCACTCGCCCTTCGCGCCCACGCGCTCACGGGTCATGTAGTAGAGGCCGAGCACCACGTCCTGCGAGGGCACGATGATCGGGTCGCCGTTGGCGGGCGACAGGATGTTGTTGGACGACATCATGAGGGCGCGCGCCTCGAGCTGCGCCTCGAGCGACAGCGGCACGTGCACCGCCATCTGGTCGCCGTCGAAGTCCGCGTTGAACGCGGTGCAGACGAGCGGGTGCAGCTGGATCGCCTTGCCCTCGATCAGCACCGGCTCGAAGGCCTGGATGCCGAGGCGGTGCAGGGTCGGGGCGCGGTTGAGGAGCACCGGATGCTCGCGGATGACCTCCGAGAGGATGTCCCACACCTCCGGGCCCTCGCGCTCGACCAGGCGCTTGGCGGCCTTGATGGTCGAGGCGTCGCCGCGCAGCTGCAGCTTCTGGAAGATGAACGGCTTGAAGAGCTCGAGCGCCATCTTCTTGGGCAGGCCGCACTGGTGCAGGCGCAGCGTCGGGCCGACCACGATGACCGAACGGCCGGAGTAGTCGACGCGCTTGCCGAGCAGGTTCTGGCGGAAGCGGCCCTGCTTGCCCTTGATCATGTCGGCGAGCGACTTGAGCGGGCGCTTGTTGGTGCCGGTGATGGCGCGGCCGCGGCGGCCGTTGTCGAGCAGCGCGTCCACCGCTTCCTGCAGCATGCGCTTCTCGTTGCGCACGATGATGTCGGGCGCGTTGAGCTCGAGCAGGCGGCGCAGGCGGTTGTTGCGGTTGATGACGCGGCGGTAGAGGTCGTTGAGGTCGGAGGTCGCGAAGCGGCCGCCGTCGAGCGGCACGAGCGGCCGCAGGTCGGGCGGCAGCACCGGCAGGATGGTCATCACCATCCACTCGGGGCGGTTGCCCGACTCGATGAACGACTCGATGAGCTTCAGGCGCTTGGAGAGGCGCTTGAGCTTGGTCTCGGAGGCGGTGGAGGCCATGTCCTCGCGGACCTTGACCACCTCGACCTCGAGCTCGAGCGAGGACAGCAGCTTGTGGATCGCCTCGGCGCCCATGCGGGCGTCGAACTCGTCGCCGTGCTGCTCGATGGCCTCGAGGTACATCTCGTCGGTGAGCAGCTGGCCGCGCTGCAGCGGCGTCATGCCCGGGTCGATGACCACGAAGGCCTCGAAGTAGAGCACGCGCTCGATCTCGCGCAGCGTCATGTCGAGCATCAGGCCGATGCGCGACGGCAGCGACTTGAGGAACCAGATGTGGGCGACCGGCGAGGCGAGCTCGATGTGGCCCATGCGGTCACGGCGCACCTTGGCCTGCGTGACCTCGACGCCGCACTTCTCGCAGACGACGCCGCGGTGCTTCAGGCGCTTGTACTTGCCGCAGAGGCACTCGAAGTCCTTCACGGGGCCGAAGATCTTCGCGCAGAAGAGCCCGTCCCGCTCCGGCTTGAAGGTGCGGTAGTTGATGGTCTCCGGCTTCTTGACCTCGCCGAAGGACCAGGACCGGACCATCTCCGGCGACGCCAGGCCGATCTTGATCGAGTCGAAGTGCTCGACCGGCGCGTTGTGCTTGAAGACGTTGAGGAATTCCTTCATGGCCTGCACCTCAGTCCTGTTCCAGTTCGACGTTGATCGCGAGGGAGCGGATCTCCTTCACGAGCACGTTGAACGATTCCGGCATGCCGGCATCCATCTGGTGATGGCCGTCGACGATGTTCTTGTACATCTTCGTGCGGCCGTTCACGTCGTCGGACTTCACCGTCAGCATCTCCTGCAGGGTGTAGGCCGCGCCGTACGCCTCGAGCGCCCAGACCTCCATCTCGCCGAAGCGCTGGCCGCCGAACTGGGCCTTGCCGCCGAGCGGCTGCTGGGTGACCAGCGAGTAGGGCCCGGTCGAGCGCGCGTGCATCTTGTCGTCGACGAGGTGGTTGAGCTTGAGCATGTACATGTAGCCGACTGTCACCGGGCGCTCGAAACGCTCGCCCGTGCGGCCGTCCGTCAGGTGCGTCTGGCCCGACAGCGGCAGGTCGGCGAGCTCGAGCAGGCGCTTGATCTCGGCCTCGGCCGCGCCGTCGAACACCGGCGTGGCGATGGGCACGCCGCGCGACAGGTTCTTGGCGAGCGCGACGAGCTCGGCGTCGCCCAGGCTGTCGATGGCCTCCGGCTGGCCGCCGGTGTCGTTGTAGATGCGCTTGACGAAGCCGCGCAGGTCGGCGACCGCCTGCTGCGACTCGAGCATGCGCCCGATCTTGAGGCCGAGCCCCTTGGCCGCCCAGCCGAGGTGCGTCTCGAGCACCTGGCCGACGTTCATGCGCGAGGGCACGCCGAGCGGGTTGAGCACCACGTCGACCGGGGTGCCGTCCTCGAGGTAGGGCATGTCCTCCACCGGCACGATGGTGGAGATGACGCCCTTGTTGCCGTGGCGGCCGGCCATCTTGTCGCCGGGCTGCACGCGGCGCTTCACCGCGAGGTAGACCTTAACCATCTTGAGCATGCCGGGCGACAGGTCGTCGCCCTGCGTGATCTTGCGGCGCTTGTCCTCGAGGCGGGCCTCGAACATCTTGCGCTGCTCGCGCACGCGCTCGGCGGCGTTCTCGAGCTGCGAGTTCGCGTCCTCGTCGTCGAGGCGGATCTCGAACCACTCGTCGCGCTGCAGCCCGTCGAGGTACTCGGCGGCGAGCTTGGTGCCCGACTTGAGCTTGCGCGGACCGCCCGCGGCGACCTTGCCGAGCAGCGTGGCGCGCACGCGCTGGAAGACGTCGTCCTCGAGGATGCGCTGCTGGTCGCCGAGGTCCTTCTTGACGCGCTCGATCTCGGCGC
>RFTM01000198.1 GCA_009923475.1 Gammaproteobacteria bacterium
ATTCAGCGAAGAAAGCAGGAGCAGACCAACGAAAGCGGCAGAGGCAGCAATTCTGAACGCGAAGAACATGGCGATTCTCCCTTCTTGATGCAGCTATGGTTAGCCTGAGGAGACAGAAACCGTCAATGAACCACGCTTACCGATTTCCCGGCAACCCGTCCACCAAAGGAACGAAGCGAACCGGAATCAGGTGCTCCCGTTCAATCCCCCGTTCATCCTTGCGCAACCTCCAGAGGTCTTGCTTCCCAGGACGTTCTTCGATCGGCAGCACCATGATCAATTTCCTCGAGCAGCCGGGCGTGCTCGGTGTCTCGGCGGAACGCGCCGGCCAGCTTCTCAGCCTCTATTGGGGCGGCGCCATGGTCGGGCGGTTCCTGGGCTCCGCCGTGATGCGCGTGGTGAGCCCGGGCCGCCTGCTTGCGGCCGTCGCGCTCGGGGCGATCCTGCTGGTGCTGTGCTCGTCGCTCTCCAGCGGCAAGGTGGCGGGCTATTCGCTGCTCGCCGTCGGCCTCATGAACTCGATCATGTTCCCGACGATCTTCGCCCTCGCCTGCGAAGGGCTCGGCCCGCGGGCGGCCGACGGCTCCGGGATCATCAACGTCGCGATCTTCGGCGGCGCCGTCGTCCCGCTGCTCACCGGTGCGCTCGCCGACCTCAGCGGCAGCCTGTCGGTCGCGCTCCTGCTGCCCGCCGCGTGCTACGCGGCGATCGCCGCGTTCGGGTGGTACGCGCGCCGGCCGCTTCCCATCCGCGGCCTGTGACAGGGGACCGCGGCGCCACGCGCGGCGCGGCTGTCAGCCCAAGCTGCGGACGAGCAGCAGCACCGACAGCGCGGCGAGGATCAGCAGCGTGCCGATGGAGCCATAGAAGCGCCCGGCCGACCGGCCCGTCGAACCTGACATGCCCTGCGCGTGCAACAGGCGCGCGATGAGGAACGCCGCGCGCTCCACGGGATCGGTCAAAGGACCGGATTGAGCGGCGAGGCCGCAAGGTCGCCGGGGCCGAGACCCGGCAGCCACTGCGCGAGGTCGTTCCGTTGCATGGCGTTGGCGGGCTCGCTGACCCGCATGTCCGCATCCATGTAGATGACCGTCATGACCGATCGCGGCTGCGTGCTGCGGTTGGCCCCGGCCCGGTGGAAGGTCCACCCGCCATGGAAGCTGACATCGCCGAGCGCGTATGCCGCCTCGTCGACCTCGAAGCCGCTCGCCTCCATCGCCGCGCTGATCTCACGCTCGCTCTCGTCGGAGATGGGCAGGTCCCTGCCGAACCGGGTCTTGTGGCTGCCGCGATAGAACGCGAGCGGCCCCATCTCGAGCGGCACCGGCTGCAGGGGTATCCACGCGGTGATGGCCTTGTCGGAAGCGAACGGCCAGTAGTACTGGTCGGCGTGCGCCGGCGTCACACCGCCCGACGGCTCCTTGTACAACGACTGGTCGTGATAGATCCGGACCCTGTCGACGCCCAGCAGGCGCGCAGCGACCGCCGCGAGACGCCGGTCGAAGACGAACTCCTTCACCACCTCCGACTCGCGCCAAAGGTTCATGACCTGCAGGAACGCCCGGTCGTAGGTCGTGCGCTCGGACAGGGGCTTGGTCTGCGTGTTCAGCGCGAGCGTGAGACGCGTGATCTCCGCGCCGTAGCGCCCCAGCTCGTCAGGGTCGAGCAAGGAGGGGCACCGGACAAAACCGTCACGCCGATAGGCATCGATCGCCTCGGCAGGCAGCAGGCGGTCCGGGAGATCGGTGATCATGATGTGAGGATGCCACGGCGCGCGCCCGACGTCATGGCGCAGCGACCTCGAAGCGCAGCGTCCCGCCCTGCACCAAGCTGCGGTGCTCGAGCGCGGTGACCGGCAACGCGCCGCCCGCCGAGGACACACGGAGCAGCCGATCGCCCCGCCCGACGCGCTCGATGGTGAGCGCCCTGCGTCCCGGGACGCGGAGCGCCGCGCGCTCCACGAGCGGGATGCCCGCGACATAGCGCGCGCTCGCCGGCTCGACCGGATAGAAGCCGAGCGTCGCGAACACGTACCACGCGCTCATCTGTCCGGCATCTTCGTTGCCGATGATCCCGCCGGGGCTGTCCTTGTAGAACTCTTCCGCGATGCGCGACACCAAGCGGTGCCCCGTCTCCGGCCGGTCCGTGTACGCATAGAGCCAGGCGATGTGATGGCTCGGTTCGTTGCCGTGCGCATACTGCCCGATCATGGCCTCCTGGCCGAGATACTCCGCGCCTTGGGTGGTGGGCAAGCCGAAGAAGAAACGGTCGAGCATCCCCTGCAAGCCGGCTTTCCCGCCCCAGACCTCCATCAGCTCATGCGGACCGTGGAGCGCGGGCGTCCAGGTGTACTGCCAGGCGTTGGCCTCGGTGTAGTCCCCCGGATTGTTGAGGGGCGATGTCGGCGTGAGCGGGTCGAAAGGCGTGCGCCACCTGCCCGCGCTGTCCCGCCCCCTCGCGAGCCGCGTCTCGGGATCCATGAGCGACCGCCAATTCCTCGAGCGCCGCTCGAAGCGCTCGGCGAGCGGCAGTTCGCCCAGCATGCGCGCCATGCGGGCGGTGGCGGCATCGCCGATCCCGGCCTCCAGCGTGCGCGACACCGCTTCGCCCTCGACGAGGTCGAAAGGATAGAACCCGTGCCAGTCGTAGATCGACCAGAGCGACAGCGAGTGGTCGCCCGGGAACACCGGCAGAGCGTCCCGGGTCGAGGTCGCGACCATGGCGGCGAGCGCACGCCGGCCGTCGAAACCGCGGAAGCCCTTCGCCCAGGCGTCGGCGATCACGGGCAGCGCCGGTTCGCCGATCATCGTCCCGGTCTCCGCACCCCATATCGGCCATTTCGGCAAGCGGCCGACCGCATCGTGATGGTCGAGGAGCGAGCCGACGAGATCGTCCACGCGCTCCGGTACCAGCAGCGTGTACAGGGGGTGCGCCGCCCGGAAGCTGTCCCAGAGCGAGAAGGTCGAGTAACGCAGTCCCTTCGCGGCGCGTCGGATGCGCAGATCGGGTCCGCGCCAGCGACCGTCGACGTCGCTGATCACGGAGGGATGCAAGAAGGCATGGTAGAGCGCGGTGTAGAAGATCCGTCGCTGCCGCTCCGGCGCGACGATCCGCACCCGGCCGAGCAGGTCGTTCCACTCGCGGAGGCTGTCGCTCGCCACGGCATCGAACGCCCAGCCGCCGCGTTCGTCGCGGTTGAGGCGCGCGCCGTCACGGTCGGTGGTGGAGAGCCCGATGCGCACCTGCAGGGCACGGTCCTCGCCGAGCTCGAAGTACAACAGGTAACGCGGTGCGGCATCACCGGGGCGCGGCGGCAGGGTCTCCACTCCGATGATCGGCCTGTCGAACCGGACCGACCATGCGACATGGCGGGTGGTCCAGTTGCGGCGCTTGGCTTCGCCCTCGAAGCCGTCGATGCTGAACGAGTTGGATACCGACAGGACCGGCTGCGCATCGGTTCGGAAGGTCAGCCCGTGCTGGAGGTCGACGAGCAGGCAGACCCGACCGCCCCTCACGAAGCGGTAGCGGTGGAAGGCGCTGCGCAAGGTCGACGTCAGCTCGACGCGGACGCCGTTGTCGGCGAGCGTCACCGCGTAATAGCCGGGCCGCGCGACCTCCGAAGATTTCGCATAGGTGCTGGCCATGTCCGCGCGGCAGCCGGCGCCCGGCTGCAGCAGGACGTCGCCCAACTCCGGGATGCCCGTGCCGCTCGCCCGGTTCTGCGAGAAACCGATGATGCGCGGCGCCCGGTACTGATAGCCCGAAGTGAACTCCCAGCCGGTGTCCGCGTTGTCGGGCCCGGGCTGGATCATCCCGAAAGGCCGGCTGGGGCCCGGGAACGAATGCCCGGTGCCATCGGTCCCGATGAACGGATCGACGGCGTCGGCGGGCGCCTGCGCATCGGCGGACGTCTGCGCCGCGAATGCCGACGGCATCAGGACGGCCAAGACCGTCAGCAAGAACGGTCGGATCAGGCCGCGCTCCGCAGCACGGGGGGGAGGATCGGATCTGTCCGGGGTGATGCCCAAGCGCAGCCCTCGCAACGACGATCGGCAGGCCTCAATCCTTGAAGAACGGCTCGACGACGCCCTTGCGCTGGATCGTGAGCGGGCGGCCGCGCCGGTCGACGGACTTGCCGATCGTCACGCGGATCCAACCCTCGGAGATGCA
>RFTM01000199.1 GCA_009923475.1 Gammaproteobacteria bacterium
GCGGCCGCGGGCGGCGCGGCAGGCGGCGCGGCGGGGACTGTCGCTGCCGACCGGCCGTTCGTCTTCCTGCTGGTGGTCGGCGAGACGGCGCGCGCCGCGAATTTCGGCCTGGCGGGCTATGCACGCCAGACGACGCCGGAACTCGCGAAGTTGCCGGGTCTCGTGTACTTCACTGAGGTGTCGTCCTGCGGCACCTCGACCGCCATCTCGGTCCCTTGCATGTTCTCCGACCTCGGGCGCGAGGGCTTCTCGCCCGAGCGTGTGAAGGCCCGCGACAACCTCATCGACATCGTCGGCAAGGCCGGCTGGGCGCGCCGCTGGTACGGCAACAACACCGACTGCAAGGGCGTGTGCCGCGACGTCGAGGAACGGCGCGCCGATCCGCGCGTGCACGCCGAGCACTGCAAGCCCGGCCAGCCCTGCATGGACGGCGCGATCTTCCGCGACTTCGAGCGCGACCTCGCTTCGGTGGCGCCGCGGCAGATGGTCGTGCTGCACATGCTGGGCAGCCACGGGCCGGGCTACCACCTGCGGTATCCGCCCGAGTTCTCGCGTTTCGAGCCGGCCTGCCGCCGCACCGACTTCTCGAAGTGCCCGGTCGAGGAAGTGGTCAACGCCTACGACAACACGCTGCTCTACTCCGACCACCTGCTCGCCGGCGCGATCGCGGCGCTGGCGCGGCTCGGCCCGGGGGTCGATAGCGCGATGCTGTTCGTCTCCGACCACGGCGAATCCTTGGGCGAGAACGGCCTGTTCCTGCACGCCATGCCTTATGCGGTCGCGCCCCGCGTGCAGACGCACGTGCCGATGGTGTTCTGGGCGTCGCCGGGCGTCGCCGACCGCTTGGGCATCGACATGGCCTGCATCGCCGCGCGTCGCGGCGAACCGCTGTCGCACGACAACCTGTTCCATTCCGTGCTCGGCCTGCTCGACGTGCAGACGCCGGTGCGCAAGCGGGAACTCGACCTGTTCGAGCCCTGCCGTCGCCCCATGACGCCGGGTTAGCGGTCCGCATGGCGAAGCCCTTGCGGTTGCGCGGTCGGTCGCTGGGCGAGGGCGACGCGCCGCTCGTCTGCGTGCCGCTGGTGGGCGGTGGTGCGGCCGAGGTCTGCGCCCAAGCGCGGGCCATGGCGGTCGCCGCCGGGACGCCGGGCGCGGCGGCGCCCGACCTGCTGGAGTGGCGCGTCGATGCGCTGGACGCGGCGGGCGACGCATCCGCGCTCGAGGCTGCGGCCCGCGCACTGCGCGCGGCGGCGGGGACGCTGCCGCTGCTCGTGACCCTGCGCGCGGCGCGCGAGGGCGGCCGTGACCACGGGCTCGATGATGCGGCGCGCGTGGCGCGGCTCACTGCGCTCATCGGCATGGGCGCCGCCGACCTGGTCGATCTCGAGACCGATGCCGCACCCGAGGCGTTGCGCGACCTGCGCGAGGCATGCCGGCGGCACGGCGTGGCGTTGGTGCTCTCGGCGCATCACTTCGACCGCACGCCGCCCGTGGCGCAGATGTTGGCGGCGTTCCGTCGCGCGGCCGATCTCGGGGCCGATGTCGCCAAGCTGGCGGTGATGCCGGCGGTGCCGGGCGACGTCGACGCCTTGATGGCCGCCACCGCGCAGGCCGATGCCGCGCTCGCGATACCGATCGTGAGCATGTCGATGGGCGAGGCGGGCGTGCCGAGCCGCGTGCGCGGGTTCCGCCACGGATCGCGCATCACCTGGGCGAGCGCCGGCGCCGCGTCGGCGCCGGGGCAGTTGCCGCTCGCGGAGCTGCGCGCAAGGCTGCGCGAGGAGCTCGCAAGCTGAGCCCGCATCGCGCGGGGCACCCGCGCGACCGGCGCCGTTCGCGCGATGCGTGTGGCGCTCAGCCCCCCGCCCAGCCCCTCGAACGCTCCACCGCCTTCGCCCACTCGCGCATGCGCGCGGCCGCGGCATCGCGCGCGATGCGCGGCTCGAAGCGCCGTTCGACGCGCCATTGCCGGGCGATCTCCGCCGTCGACTTCCAGTAGCCGACGGCGAGCCCGGCGAGGTATGCGGCGCCCAGCGCGGTGGTCTCGGTGATCGCGGGGCGCACCACCGGCACGCCGAGCAGGTCGGCCTGGAACTGCATCAAGAGGTCGTTGCGCGCCGCGCCGCCATCGACGCGCAGCTCGCGCAGGGGACGTCCGGCGTCGAGTTGCATGGCGGCCAGGAGTTCGGCGCTCTGGAAGGCGATCGCTTCCAGCGCCGCGCGCGCGATGTGGCCGCGCGTCGTGCCGCGGGTGATGCCGACGATGGCGCCGCGCGCGAACGGGTCCCAGTGCGGGCTGCCGAGGCCGGTGAACGCGGGCACCACGTACACGCCGCCGTGGTCCGGCACGCTGGCCGCGAGCGCCTCGACCTCGGAGGCATGCTCGACGAAGCCGAGGCCGTCGCGCAGCCACTGCACCACGGCGCCGCCGACGAACACGCTGCCCTCGAGCGCGTACTGCAGCGGGCCCTGCGTGCAGGCGATCGTCGTGAGCAGCCGGTGCTTCGACATCAGCGGCGCATCGCCGGTGTGCATCAGCATGAAGCAGCCGGTGCCGTAGGTGTTCTTGGCCATGCCGGGCTCGAGGCAGGCCTGGCCGAAGAGCGCGGCCTGCTGGTCGCCGGCGAGCGCGGTGAGCGGGACCTCGACACCGCCGATCCGCGCGCGCAGGCCGTCGTCGGCCGAGGACGGCCGCAGCGTCGGCAGGCAGGCGCGGGGGATGCGCAGCAGCCCGAGCATGTGCTCGTCCCACTGCCCGGTGCGCAGGCCCAACAACAGCGTGCGGCTCGCGTTGCTGGCATCGGTCACGTGGTGCTTGCCGCCGGAGAGCTTCCAGGCGAGCCAGCAGTCGATGGTGCCGAAGCAGAGCTCGCCGCGCTCGGCGCGCGCCCGCGCGCCTGGCACATGGTCGAGCAGCCATGCGAGCTTGGTGCCGGAGAAATACGGGTCGAGCAGCAGGCCGGTGCGCGCGGTGACCTCGGCTTCATGGCCCGCCTCGCGCAGCCGCGCGCAGACATCGGCGGTGCGGCGGTCCTGCCAGACGATGGCCGGTGCGACGGGCACGCCGGTGGCGCGGTCCCACAGCACCGTGGTCTCGCGCTGGTTGGTGATGCCGACGGCGGCGATGTCGGCGGGCGTCGCGCCGGCGGTGCGCAGCGCCTCGTCGATGGTCGCCGTTTGCGTGGCCCAGATCTCCTCCGCGTCGTGCTCGACCTGGCCGGGCGCGGGGAAGTGCTGGGTGAACTCGCGCTGCGCGAGGGCGACGATCCGGCCCGCGGCATCGAACAGGATGGAGCGCGAGCTCGTGGTGCCTTGGTCGAGGGCGAGGATGTAGCGGCTCATGCGGGCGTCCCCGTGGTGGTGCGGTGGGCGAACCAGCCTTCCACGGCCTGCGCGGCCTCCGGCGGCAGGTGCAGCCCGAGCTTGCTGCGCCGCCAGAGCACGTCCTCGGCGCCGCGCGCCCACTCGACATCGGCGAGGTGCTCGAGCTCGCGGGCGTGCAGGCCCGGCGCGACCTCGGCGCCGAGGTCGGCCATCGAGCGCGCATCGCCGAGCAGGTGAGAGCCGGCATACAAAGCCTGCCGCGCGGTCAGCGTGACGCGGCGCTTGCACTAGGCATGCATGAGTCGCAGGTCTATCGCCGCGTGATATTGCCTGTTGCTTTGCGCATCATGATGCCCGCATTGACCTCCGAAGCCATGAGCATCGTAAAGAATTCCTCAGTGGCCTTCGTTGTGGCAGTAGCCGAGCTTACCCAGTTTGCGATGCAGGCGCAGGAAGAAACTGCGCGCGGTATCGAGATTTATCTCGCGGTTACGCTCTTGTATGCGCTGACGGCCTTCGCGGTGAACCGTGTTTTGGCTGCCATCGAATCACGCATCCGGGTGCCGGGTGTCGGCGCATTAGCCAGGCAGGGAGCATGAGTATGGCGCTCGATCTGTCTTTTTATAGCTGGGATTTGATCGGTCGCTATGTGCTCGGTGGTTTGTGGTTCAGCGTGCAGCTGACCATCGTTGCGACGATCGGGGGCGTGCTACTCGGCACGTTATTGGCACTGATGCGCATCTCAGGCAAGCCGCTACTGATGTGGCCGGCGGCGGTGTATGTCAACACCATGCGCTCGGTGCCGCTGGTGATGGTGATCTTGTGGTTCTTCCTGTTAGTAC
>RFTM01000200.1 GCA_009923475.1 Gammaproteobacteria bacterium
TGGCGCGCGCCTCGGCCTCGGCGACCTTGCCGCCGCCGAAGGCGAGCAGCTGGTCGAGCAGCGAGAGGCCATCGCGCATGCTGCCGTCGGCGGCCTCGGCGACGAGTTGCACCGCGGCCGGCTCGAAGGCGATGCCCTCGGCCTCGAGGATGGTCTTGATGCGCGAGGCGATCAGCGAGACCGACAGCCGCTTGAGGTTGAACTGCAGGCAGCGCGACAGCACCGTCACCGGCAGCTTCTGCGGGTCGGTGGTGGCGAGCAGGAACTTGACGTGCGGCGGCGGCTCCTCGAGCGTCTTGAGCAGCGCGTTGAAGGAGTGCGTGGAGAGCATGTGCACCTCGTCGATGAGGTACACCTTGTAGCGACCGCGGGTCGGCGCGTACTGCACGTTCTCGAGCAGCTCGCGGGTGTCGTCGACCTTGGTGCGCGAGGCCGCGTCGACCTCGATGAGGTCGACGAAGCGCCCCTCGTCGATCTCGCGGCAGGTGGCGCAGGTGCCGCAGGGTGTCGGGCCGATGCCGGTCTCGCAGTTGAGGCACTTGGCGAGGATGCGCGCGATGGTGGTCTTGCCGACCCCACGGGTGCCGGTGAACAGGAAGGCGTGGTGGACGCGGTTGGTGGCGAGCGCGTTGGAGAGCGCCTGCAGCACATGCTCCTGCCCCGTGAGCTCCTCGAAGCGCTTGGGGCGCCATTTGCGGGCGAGTGCGGTGTAGCTCATGGGGTGCGACGACGGGCCTTGGGGTGGGAGGCGGCCCGCACCAGCCTGACTCCGGCACCCGACCTCACCGCGACCGTTGCTCCCTTCCGGGCCTGGCGGGATTGACGGCTGGTCGTCGCGGAGGGACCGATGCGGGACGCCACGGAACCGATGCGTCCCGGGATGTTACCAGACGGTCACTTGACCGTCGGCATCACGAAGCTCGCGCCCTCGCGGGCCTCCCCGGGCCAGCGGGTGGTCACGGTCTTGAGGCGGCTGTAGAACCGCACCCCCTCGGGGCCGTGGACGTGGTGGTCGCCGAACAGCGAGGACTTCCAGCCGCCGAAGCTGTGGAAGGCCATCGGCACGGGGATGGGCACGTTGATGCCGACCATGCCGACCTGGATGCGCTGCGCGAAATCCCGCGCGGCCGCCCCGTCCGAGGTGAAGATCGAGGTGCCGTTGCCGAATTCGTGGGCGTTGATGAGCCGCACGGCGCCGGCGTAATCGTCGACGCGCGCGATGCACAGCACCGGCCCGAAGATCTCCTCGCGGTAGATCGCCATCTGCGGCTGCACACGGTCGAAGAGCGAGGCGCCGATGTAGAAGCCGTCCTCGAAGCCGGGCTGCGCCATGCGGAAGCCGCGGCCGTCGACCACGAGCTCCGCGCCCTCGGCGACGCCGCGGTCGATGTAGCCGCGCACGCGCTCGAGGTGGGCGCGCGTGACGAGCGGGCCCATCTCGGCGGCGGGGTCGGTGCCCGGGCCGATCTTGAGCGCGGCAAGGCTCTTGACGAGGCGCTCGCGCAGGCCCTCGGCCGTGCGCTCGCCCACCGGCACCGCGACCGAGATCGCCATGCAGCGCTCGCCCGCCGAGCCGTAGGCCGCTCCCACGAGCGCGTCGGTGACGGCATCGAGGTCGGCGTCCGGCATCACGACCATATGGTTCTTGGCGCCGCCGAGCGCCTGCACGCGCTTGCCCTGCGCCGCGCCCGTCGCGTAGATGTACTTCGCGATGGGCGTCGAGCCGACGAAGCTCAGCACATCCACGCCCGGGTGCGCGAGCAAGCCGTCGACGGCTTCCTTGTCGCCCTGCAATACATTGAACACGCCCGGCGGGAAGCCCGCCTTGGCGACGAGCCCGGCGATGAACAGCGACGCCGACGGGTCGCGCTCGGAGGGCTTGAGGATGAAGGTGTTGCCGCAGGCGAGCGCCACCGGGAACATCCACATCGGCACCATGGCCGGGAAATTGAACGGCGTGATGCCGACGGCGACGCCGATCGGCTGGCGCACGGCGTGGCTGTCGATGCCGGCACCGATGTTCTCGGTGATCTCGCCTTTCAGGAGCTGCGGCGCGCCGCAGGCGAACTCGACGACCTCGAGTCCGCGGGTGACCTCGCCGCGCGCGTCCGAGAGCACCTTGCCGTGCTCGGCGCTGATGATCGCGGCGAGCTCGTCGGCATGGGTCTCGATGAGGTCGCGCAGGCGGTTCATGAGGCGCGCCCGGCGCAACGGCGGCGTGGCCGCCCAGGCCGGGAAGGCCGCGCGGGCCGCCGCCACGGCGGCATCGACCTCGGCGGCGCCGGCCAGTTGCACTTCGGCGGTCTGGGCCCCGGTGGCGGGGTTGAACACCGGCGCGGTACGGGCGCCCCGGACCTCGACGGTCTTTCCGCCGATGACATGAGATATCTGCTTCAAGGTGTTGTTTTTATGCTGATTTTTCGTCGCGATGCCGCGACCGCAAGACCCCCGCGACGCGGCCCAGGTCAGCGAGGACCGGGCGGCGGCGCGGGACGGATTTTACACCAGACGGCCCGCAGGTTCAGGCCTCAGGTCGCGAGATACTCACTCAAGGCCTTCACCACCACCTCGTTGAGCGCCACGCCCTCGCGGGTTGCACGCAGCACCGCGGCGCGATGCAGCGCGGGCGGCACGCGGACGTTGAAGAGCCCCTTGAACGGCCGCTGCGGCTCCTTGCCGACTTCAACGCAGGTCTCGATGTAATCGTCCACCGCCGCCTCGAACTCGCGCTGAAGCCGATCGGGCGTGCGTGACTCGTAGGTCACCAGATCGTCGATGAAGAGGATACGGCCGCGGCAGACCCGCCGCGCGAGGTCAACCTCAGCAGTGCCCTCGTAGCCCTTGTAGTGCATCAGATCCATGGCATCACTTGAGGAATCCGTACGCTTTGAGGTGCCGCACCACATCGACCACGCAGGCCTGGTCGACGATCGGGCGGGGGTGCGGCTCGTGGCAGATGATCAACGCCTGTTTATCACGATGAAAAAACTTCCGCCGAGACCCGGAGTTCTTGAGCATCGTGTAACCAAGATGCCCGAGAACCGCTTTGAGCTCGGCCCAACGCAGATCGGACGGCGGCGGGCTCGCGGACAACCGCGCCAAGGCTTTCTGGTGCTTGGACACGGATCACCGCCGACCGAGCTGAATAGTAACTGAATAATAGTTACCTGAAAAGGCTCCAACAGCGTCCTGCGGACGACCCATGACACCCACCCTGAAAAGATCGGCCAGGCACCGATGCTAGCCCGCGGCCTCGCGATGCCAGATACGCCAAATCAGGCGGAAATATGCAGATTCGCCGCTCCCTCGCCCACCTTAGGAGACTGCCCGCGGCCGCCGCGGCGCCTCACCCCGGCGCGAGCAGCGTGAACTGCCCGCGCGGCAGCAGCCGGCGGAAGTCGCGGTCGAAGGTCACGAGATGCTCGCCGGCATGCGTGACCGCAGCCGACAGCCATGCGTCGGGCAAGTCGTTGGCGGTGAGCCGCCGGTCGAGGCACAGGCCACGCAGCGACAGCCACTCGGCGCCGACGGCAGCGAGATGCACGCCGGGCGATGCGACGAGCGCATCGACGAAGGCGACGGCATCCTCGATGGGCGTCGTCTGCCGGAACACCTTCGGGCTGGTGACGAGCCGCAGGAAACTGACGAGCACCATCGGCATCAGCGTGAACACCCCTCCGGACGCTGCAGCGCCCAACGCCTCTTCGAGCCAGCGCCGCGCGACACCGTGATGCGGATGGTCGTGGCGCGAAGCCGCGACGAGGACGTTCACATCAGGCGTCATCGTCCGCAGCTTCGAGGAGCGATCGGTTGCTGATCGGGTCGACACCCGCGATCAGACCGCCGCGGCCCTTGAACACCGGCAGCCGGACCCGCGTCCGCGGCGCGGCGTCCGACTCCGCTCGCAACCGCAGCTGCAAGCCTTCCTCGATGAGGCGCGTGAGGCTCGTGCGCCGACGCGCTGCGAGGGCCTTGGCCTCGGTGAGGAGCTGGTCGTTGATGTCGAGGGTGGTCTTCACGGCCGAATGATACAGATTTCTGTATCTCATTGAAACCGCGTGCAGCCCCGGCTTTTGACGTCGTTCCATGATGGGCTACATCTTCCAGACATCCGACCCTGGGGCCCACCAGCGAAATCAGTGAAGAATCGAG
>RFTM01000003.1 GCA_009923475.1 Gammaproteobacteria bacterium
CGCAGATCGCCGCCAGTGGTGTTGCCGATCGGGTGCATTTCACCGGACACGTCGGGTCGGATGATCGCGACGCACTCGTGCGTGGTGCACGAGGCGTGTTGTTCCCGAGCGAGTACGAAGGCTTCGGTGCGCCTGTTGCCGAGGCGATGACGTTGGGTGTTCCCGTCGTCGGTCTGCTTCTCCGAGGCGAGGGTGATCGCGGCACTGGGCGCCGACACCGGCGCCGTCTCCGGGCTGGGGCGGGCCGAGCGCATCAAGGCGGTGCTGCGCATCGACGATGACGAGTGGGTCTTGGCGCAGCGCGTCGAGGGGCGCGTCACGCTCGCGCCGACGGCCTGGCGCCGCGACAACCGCATCGAGGTGCAGCTCATGCCCGGCAGCGACTGGGATCCGCGCGCCTGGGATGCGCTGTGGCGCGGCGTCGTGCGCGCGGGTTCGAAGTGAGCGGACGGTGAGCCGCCAGCTGCTCGCGGACCTGTACGGTGAGGCGATCCGCACCGTCGACCCGCGACGCGTCATGCCGCAGCACACGCGGGCAGCGGGGGGCGAGTGGCGCTTCGAGCGCGCCGGGCGCCGCGTGACGATCGCCAAGCCTGCGGCCGCGCCGGGCGCTCGCCTGCGCGTGATCGCCGAGATCAACGCGCTGCGCAAGCGGCTGTCGGCGCTCAAGGGCGGGCGCCTCGGCGCGCGTCTGGCGGCGCGCGGCGCTTCGGTGGTCACGCTCGCGGTGTCCGATGTCGAAGGCGACGATCCGGCGGTCATCGGCTCCGGGCCGACGGTCCCCGATGCGTCGGGCGCGGTCGACCTGCGCGAGATGCTGGATCGTCGCGGCCTGTGGTCGACGATGCCGCCCTCGGTCCGCGCAAGGCTTGAGGCTGACCTCGCCGCGGAGTTCGCCGCTGCGGCGACCCCCTTCGTGACGGTGGCGACGCTCGATGACGCGCTCGCTGCGCTGGTGGCGGCGGGCGAGCGCGCAGGCCTGCGCGTGGTGTCGCTCGGTCGCAGCCTGTACGGCGAGGTGGCGATGCACGCCTCGCAGCTCGCCGCGCAGCTGCGCGGCTTGCGGGGCGGGGGACCCGCGCTGCTGGTCGCGGGGGGCGAGCCGGTGCTGCGGGTGACCGGTGACGGCCTCGGCGGACGGGCGCAGGAGCTCGCCTTGCGGGTGGCTCTCGAGATCGCGGGCGTCGCGGGCATCACGCTGCTCGCCGCGGGCACCGACGGCATCGATGGGCCGACCACGGCGGCGGGCGGCTTCGCCGACGGTGGCACCGTGGCCCGGGCCATGGCTGCAGGGACCGATCCGCGGAAAGCCCTTACGCGCAACGACTCCCATCCGGCGTTGTCGAGCGCGGGTGACCTGTTCGTGACCGGCCCCACCGGGACCAACGTCGCCGATGTCGTGGTCGCTTGGGTGGACGGGCGGTAGACTCGGAGTATGGAAGACAAGCAGAGTCCGCCCGTCGCGGCAGATCCCGTCGTCGCCGTGATCGGGGGCACCGGCCAGTTGGGCGCGGCCATCGCACGGCGCCTCGCGCTCGCCGGTGTTCCGGTGGTCATCGGTTCGCGCGATGCGGCCAAGGCGACCGCCGCCGCGGCCTCGTTGGCCGCCGAGTGCGGTCGAACGGTCGGTTCCGGCGCCAACGCCGATGCGGCGCGCGCCGCCGACATCGTGCTGCTCGCGGTGCCGTTCGCCTCGCAGGACGCCACGCTGCGTGACATCGCGCCCTCGGTGGCGGGCAAGATCGTGGTCGACACCACCGTGCCGTTGATGCCGCCGAAGGTCATGCGCGTGCAGTTGCCGCCCGAGGGCAGCGCAGCCGTGCGGGCGCAGCGCATCCTCGGCGAGGGCGTGCGCGTGGTGTCGGCGTTCCACAACGTGGCCGCCCACAAGCTCGCCACCGACGAGACCGTCGAGTGCGACGTGCTGGTGTTCGGCGACGAACGCGCGGCGCGCGAGCAGGTGTTGCGGCTGGTCGGTCTCTGCGGCCTGCGCGGCCTGCACGGCGGCGCGCTCGCCAACTCCGCCGCCGCCGAGGCGCTGACCTCGGTATTGATCTTCCTCAACAAGACCTACGGGGCCGACGGCGCCGGGCTGCGCATCACGGGCAGCCTCACCCCGCCTGCCGCCGGCTGAATGCGGGGCGCGCCGCTGGAACTGCGCGCGCTGCGCGGGCTCCCGGAGGTCCGCGCCGGCGACGATCTCGCGGCCTTGATCAGCGATGCGCTCGCCCGCGACGCGCTCGTGTTGCGGGAGGGGGACGCGATCGTCGTCGCCCAAAAGATCGTCTCCAAGGCCGAGGGCAGGGCGGTCCGCCTTTCGACCGTCGTGCCGGGCGCGCGTGCACAGGCGCTCGCTGCCACGGTGCGCAAGGATCCGCGTTTCGTGGAGTTGGTGCTCGCCGAGTCGACGGAGGTGGTGCGCGCCGTCCCGGACATCCTCATCACGCGCCATCGCCAGGGCTTCGTCATGGCGAACGCGGGCATCGACCGCTCCAACGTCCCCGGCGCCGACGACGATACCGTGCTGCTGTTGCCGCTCGATTGCGACGCATCCGCGCAACGGCTGCGTGAGCGCCTCGCTGAAGGCGGGGGCCGCGCGCCGGCGGTGGTGGTCAGCGACAGCTTCGGTCGGCCGTGGCGGCAGGGCACGGTCAACGTCGCGCTGGGTGTCGCGGGGATGCCGGCGCTGCGCGATCTTCGCGGTGGCCTCGACCGCGAGGGGCGTGTCCTGCAGAGCACGCAGGTGGCGCTGGCCGACGCGCTGGCGGCCGCGGCCGGCCTCGTGATGGGCGAGACCACCGAAAGCACCCCGGTGGTGCTGGCGCGCGGTCTGGACTTTTCGGGGCCGCTGGCGGATGGTCGTTCGCTCATCCGCCCGCCCGACGAGGACCTGTTCCGTTGAAGCCCGCTCCGTCCGTGCTCGCGCTGTCCGGGGGTGTCGGGGGCGCCAAACTCGCCCTCGGGCTGCAGCGCGTGCTGCCGCCGGGCGGGTTGGCGGTGCTGGTCAACACCGGCGACGACTTCACCCATCTTGGCCTGCGCATCTGCCCCGACCTCGATACCGTGCTCTACACGCTTGCGGGCGTCGTGCACCCCAAGCAGGGCTGGGGCCGCGACGCCGAGACCTTCGGCTTCATGGACGAACTGCGCCGTCAGGGCGGCCCGGATTGGTTCCTGCTCGGCGACCGCGACCTCGTGCTGCACATCGAGCGCACCCGGCGGTTGGCGGCCGGCGAGCGCCTGACGCAGCTCACGGCCGACTTCGCCCGACGCTTCGGTGTGCCGACGCTGTTGCTGCCCATGGCCGACTCGGAGGTCGCGACGCTGCTCGACACCGATGCGGGCGCGCTCGAGTTCCAGCATTACTTCGTGCGCCTGCGCTGCGAGCCGCGTGTGCGCGGGCTCGCCTTCGCGGGTGCCGCGCAGGCCCGTCCTCCCGAGGAACTGGCCACCGTGCTGCGCAGCGCGGCCTTGCGCGCCATCATCGTCGCGCCGTCCAACCCGTTCCTCAGCATCGACCCGATGCTCGCCGTGCCCGGGATGCGGGCCGCGCTGCGCGCTGCGCGCGTGCCGGTGGTCGCGGTGTCGCCGCTCATCGGCGGCCGCGCGGTCAAGGGGCCGACCGCCAAGATCATGGGCGAGCTCGGGCTCGCGGCCGACACCGCCAGCATCGCGCGGCACTACGCGGGGCTCATCGACGGGCTGGTGGTCGATGAGGCCGATGCCGACGAAGCGCGCGCGCTCGGGTTGCCGTTCACGGTCACCCGGACGCTGATGCGCGACGACGCCGACCGCGAACGGGTGGCGCGCGCCGCGCTGCATCTGGCCGCGAGGCTCGCAGACGCTACGTCTGTCCCCACCGCCGCGGCGTCGACGGGGCGGTCGCCATGAAGGTCGTCGCCGTGGTGCCGGTGCGCGCACCGGGCGAGGGGAAGTCGCGGCTTGCCGGCATCTTGTCGCCGCGGCGCCGCGCCGACCTCGTGCGCGGCATGCTGGCGCGCGTGCTGGCGGCGCTCGGTGCGGCGCGGCGCATCGACGAAGTCTGGGTGGTGACGCCCGACGAGAGCCTCGATCTGCCGCGCGGTGTGCGCGCGCTGCATGACCACGGCACCGGGCTCAACACGGCGGTGCAGCTCGCGGCACGGCATCTCACGGGCCGGGCCGACGCCATGTTGCTGGTGGCGGCCGATGCGCCGCAGGTCACCTCGGCCGAGATCGACCGCTTGGTCGTGCGCGCCGCGATGCTGGATGTCGCCGTGGTGCCGGACCGTCGCGGTACCGGGACGAACGCGCTTTGGCTGCGCCTGCCGACGCCGCTCGCGCCGCAGTTCGGCGCCGACAGCGCCGAGGCGCACCTGACGGCTGCGCGACGGCTCGGACTGGCCGAAGGCCGCATCGACGTGCCCGGTCTGTCGCATGACGTGGACGTTCCTGACGACCTCGATGCCGAACCGATGCCCGAGGCGCAGGCGCGGCTGCTCGAGACCGAGACCAGCCTGCCGGGGCTGCTCGCGCGCGCGACGGACCTCACCCTGAAGGGCTTCGGGCCGCGCGTCGGCCATTCGCGCAAGGTGTTCATCCCGCTGACGCATCTCTGCCGCGACGTCTGCCATTACTGCACCTTCGCGGCGCCGCCGCCGCGCGGCGCACGCGCCTACATGACCGAGGACGAGGTGCTCGCCGTCGCGCGCGCCGGCGCCGCGGCCGGCTGCGACGAGGCGCTGTTCACGCTCGGCGACAAGCCCGAGCTGCGCTATCGGGCGGCCCGCGAGGAACTCGCCGCGCTCGGCTTCACGAGCACCCTCGAGTACCTCGCGCACTGCGCGCAGCGGGTCTTCGACGAGACCGGATTGCTGCCGCACCTCAACCCCGGGGTGATGGAGGAGGCCGAGCTCACGATGCTGCGGCCGGTCGCGGTGTCGATGGGCCTGATGTTGGAGAGCGGCGCCGAGCGTTTGACGCGCAAGGGCGGACCGCACCACCGGTCCCCCGACAAGCAGCCCGCCCTGCGCCTCGCGACGCTGGAGGCCGCCGGTCGGCTCGCCATCCCGATGACCACGGGGCTGCTCATCGGCATCGGCGAGACCCGCGCCGAGCGCATCGAGTCGCTGCTCGCCTTGCGCGCGCTGCACCTGCGTCACGGCAACATCCAAGAGCTCATCATCCAGAACTTCCGCGCCAAGCCCGGCACGCGCATGGCGCGGCACCCCGAGCCGTCGCTGGAGGAGCTGCAGTGGACGATCGCCGTCGCGCGGCTCATCTTCGGTCCCGCCATGTCCATCCAGGCGCCGCCCAACCTCAGCCCGGGCGCGCTCGCGGCGCTGCTTGCGGCCGGGGTCAACGACTGGGGCGGCGTGTCGCCCGTGACGCCCGACCACGTGAACCCCGAGGCGCCCTGGCCGGAGCTCGAGGCCTTGGAGCGCGACACCGAAGCGGCGGGGCGCTGGCTGGTGCAGCGACTGCCCATCATCCCCTCGTACGCCCGCGAGGTCGCGCGCTGGGTGGATCCCGCCCTGCGCACCGCCGTGCTGAGGCGCATCGATTCTTTGGGTTACGCCGCCGAACGCGCGTGGAGCGCGGGATCCGGCGCCGCGCCGCTGCCGCGCTATCGGCGGCTGGCGGCTCAAGGCACGGCGGATCCCTCGACGCCGCCCTCGCGGCCGGTGCTCGAGGCCTTGGCGCGCGCGGCGGGCGGCGACCGGTTGTCCGAGGAGCAGCTTGAAACGCTGTTCCACGCGGACGGCGCCGATTTCCACGCCGTGGTGCGCGCGGCCGACGCGCTGCGTTCAAGGGTGGTGGGCGAGGCGGTGACCTACGTCGTCAACCGCAACATCAACTACACCAACATCTGCACGCATTCCTGCGGTTTCTGCGCCTTCGCCAAGGGCCGTGGCGCGCGCAGCCTGCGCGGTCCGGGCTACGACCTCCCTCTGGAAGAGGTCGCCGGGCGGGTCGCCGAGGCCGCCGCCCGCGGCGCGACGGAGGTCTGCCTGCAGGGCGGCATCCATCCCGACTACACCGGCGAGACCTACCTCGCGATCGCGCGTGCCGCGCGCGAGGCCGCGCCCGGCATCCACATCCACGCGTTCTCGCCGCTGGAAGTGACGCATGGCGCCGCGACCCTCGGGCTCACGGTGCGTGCGTTCCTCGAGCGGCTCGCGGCGGCGGGGCTGCGCACGCTGCCCGGCACGGCCGCCGAGATCCTCTGCGACGAGGTGCGCGCTGTGATCTGCCCCGACAAGCTCGACACCGCCGGCTGGCTGCAAGTGATGCGCGACGCGCATGCCATCGGCCTGCGCAGCACCGCCACGATCATGTTCGGCCATGTCGAGACGCCGCGGCACTGGGCGCAGCACCTGCTCGCTGTGCGCGACCTGCAGGCCGAGACCCACGGCTTCACGGAGTTCGTGCCCTTGCCCTTCGTGCACATGGAGGCCCCGCTGTGGCGCAAGGGCAGGGCGCGCAGCGGGCCGAGCTGGCGCGAGGCCATGCTGATGCACGCGGTGGCGCGGCTCGCGCTCGCGCCGCTCATCCCGAACATCCAGGCGTCGTGGGTGAAGCTCGGTCGCGAGGGCGCGCTCGAGGCGCTGCGCGCCGGCGCCAACGACCTCGGTGGCGTGCTGATGGACGAGTCGATCACCCGCGCGGCGGGCGGCGTCAACGGCCAGCAGCTGGACGCGGCCTCGATGCAGGCGGCCATCCGGTCCATCGGGCGCGAGCCGCGCGAACGCACCACGCTCTACGGCACGCCGTCGCGGCTGCCGGTCAACGCAGCTTGGGCAGCACCTGCTCGCCGATGATCTCGAGGGCCTCCATCGGCTGGTCGTGCAGCCGCAGCGCGACCTCCGTCAGGCCCGCTCGGCCGAACAGCCGGAAACGCTCGATCTCGCGGTCGAGGTCCTCGAGGCCGCCGGTCGAGGTGAAGCGCTCGCACAGCCGGTTCGGGATGTCCTCGGGCAGTCCCTTGACGTCGCCCGAGCGGTCGAACCAGGCCGCGACGAACTTGTCGTAGTTGTCCCGCACGAGCTGCGCCTCGTCCTCCGACAGGCATTGCATGATCAGCTCTTTCTGCAGCTTGATCGCGCGCCACGGCAGCTCGCGCCGCGATTCGCGGTAACCCTCGGCGCGGTCCTTCTTGAGGTGCCAGGCCCAGAAGGTGTTGGTGCGCAGCGGCGCCATTCCGGGCTCGCGCTTGGCGGCGCCTTCGGCGACCTCGGCCATCGCGGCCGCCATCACCTCGGGCGGCGTGCAGCCGATGAAGACGCCGTCGGCGACCCGCGCTTCCATGCGCATCATCTGCCCGCGATAGGCCGTGCCGTAGACCATGGGCGGCGTCGGCGCCTTCAGCCAACCGTAGGCGCAGGGCAGCATCACGCCGAAGTCCTCGCCCTTGTAGCCTTGGGCGAGCGCGCCCCGGCCCGCGCCGCGCACGATCTCCAGTCCCTCGCGCACCGCGCGCACGATCTTCTCGGGGCGCTGGATGCGCATCGTGTCGATGTTGCCTTCGCCCGCGCCCATCGCGATGACGGCGCGGCCGCCGCAGAGTTCGTTGAGCGACAGGAGGCTGTTGGCGATCTTGAGCGGATGCATCTCGAAGGGGCTGACCGCGAGCGGCCCGAGCAGCAGCCTCGAGGTGGCCTGGATCGCGGGGACCAGCGACAGGAAGCAGTCCCAGTGCGCGAAGTAGTTCGAGGACCACAGCGCGCGGACGCCGTAGCTTTCGGCCTTCGCGGCGAGCTCCGCGACCTGCGCGGGCGAAAGGTCGGGTTCGAGGATGATGTCGACTTCCATCGGGTCTCCGGTCAGCGTGCGCCGGCAGGGACGAGCGTCAGCCGCGCAGCGCCGGCGCGCAGTTCCTGCAGTCGCGGCGCCACGGCCGCGACGTCGCCGCCGCGCAGCGCGGCGAGGGTGGCCGGGTCCAAAATACCGTAAGTCCTGCCCTGCGACCGTAGCGTCCACCTGCCGTCCGCCTCGCGGCTGAAGAGCCAGAACCCTGCGAGCCCGGTGGTCTCCTGCAGCAGCGCGTCGGGCCGGCCGTCGCCGTCCAGGTCGACCTGCAGCACCACCGCCCGGTCGAGCGCGGCGAACCTCAGACCCTCGGCTGCATGGGTCGCGCGCAGCGCATCGACGAGCGCCGGATCGAGAGCGGCCCCGGCAGGCACCGCATCGATGCGGGCCAGCCAGTCCTCGAACCGCTGGCCTGGGGAGCCGCCTGCGCGCCGCGCCCGCGGCACGGCCGCGCGCAAGGCCGCCGAGCCGCCGGCGGCGTCCGGCAGCCGCCCGCGCCCCGCGCCGAGGTTGTCGCGCAGGTTCTCGACGCGCGTCATCCCGGGGATCACGCAGGTCACCGCCGGGTGGCCGAGGATGTACTTCAGCAGCAGTTGCGCCCACGACGCCGCGCCGACCTCCGCCGCGAAGTCCGGCAACGGCCGGTCCTTGAGCCGCGCGAGCAGGTTGCCGTCGCGCGGTCCGCCGAAGGGCATGTTCACGAGCACCGCCATGCCGCGCTCCGCCGCGAGCGGCAGCAGCCGCTCGGCCGCACCGCGGTCGGCGATCGAATAGTCGAGCTGCACGAAGTCGAGCCGCTCGGCCGCCATCACCTGCGCGAACTCCGCGTACTGCGCGTCGCGCGAGGTGGTGATGCCGAGGTAGCGGATCCGCTTGGCCGCCACCTGCTCGCGCAGCAGCGGCAGCAGCACGGCGGTGCCCGACAGGTTGTGCACCTGCACGAGGTCCAAGACGTCGCTGCGCAGCCGCTGGCGCGAGGCCTCGAGCATCGCGAGCCCTTCCTCGCGCGTGCCGCTGCGGGCCGTCACCTTGGTGGCGAGGAAGCGCTGCGGGCGGTCGCTGAGCTCGGCGAGCAGCTCGCCGATCACCCGCTCCGACTCGCCGTAGGAGGGTGCGGTGTCGATCACCTTCGCGCCGGCGGCGGTGAGTCCCGCGAGCACCGCCTTGCGGCTCGCGCGCTCGGCGTCGTCCTTCGGGTTGTAGCGGTTGGTGCCGACGCCGATCACCGGCAAGCGCTCTCCCGAGGACGGGATGGTGCGGGTCAAGAGCGGCGTTGGCGCTTCGTCACGCGCCAGCAGGGGCGCGGCAGCAGGTGCGGCGATGAGCGCCGCACCGGCGAGTTGCAGGGCGGTGCGTCGGTCGATGGAGGTCGGCGGCATGGCGGTCTCCGTTCGCGGTCAGGTGTCCTTGGGATCGAGCAGGCCTTGCGGCGTCGACGGCGCCATCGCGGGCGCCGCGCTGCGCAGCAGGGCCCAGGCGAGGCAGAGGTTGGAGGACAGCGCAGGCGGCGCGGCGTCCGGCGCGCGCAGGCGCCGCAGCGCGCGCAGCGTCGGCATGCCGGTGCCGCTCGCCACCCGGCAGTCGGCCGCGACCGTGTCCACGCGCCGCAGCGCGGCCAGCGCATCATCGCCCGTCAGTTCGTAGATGCGGTGCGTATCGGCGAGCGCCGGATCGACGCGCAGGCTTGAGACCACCTCGACGCCCGCGTCGCGCCAGTAGCGCAGCCCCGCTTCGTGCAGGTCGGCGGGATACGGCGCGACCAGGGCGATGCGCCGCGCGCCCAACGCCGCCAGCGCCGCGCGGATGGCCTGCGCGGCGGTGATCACCGGCAGGCCGCAAGCGGCCTCGGCCTCGGCGGTGAGCCGGTCCTCGAGGGCGACGCCGGCGCGGTAGCTCGACCCCGTGCAGCCGAAGCCGAAGGCCGCGAGGCTCATGCCGCCGCCCGGGCCATCGCCCGTGCCACCGAACGACCGGACGGCATCGGGCAGGTGGCGGATGTAGTGGTCGAGCCGTGAGCCGACATCCGGCGCCGGATGCACGAGCCGCGTCGCGTATACGCCGATGTCCGCCGGCAACAGCGCGCGCAGTTCCGGCTCGACCGTGGGGTTGGCGTAGGGCACCGCGACGCCGATGCGCGCGACCGGGCCGTAGTCGCGCGCCTTGGGGTCACTCGCCACGGTCAGTCCGGCAGCGGCGAGCGGTGCGTCTCGCGCAGGAACAGGCCGCCGATGACGAGCGTCATCAGCGCCACGATGATCGGGTACCAGAGCCCGGCGTAGATGTCGCCCGTGGCGGCGACGATGGCGAACGCGGTCACCGGCAGGAAGCCGCCGAACCAGCCGTTGCCGAGGTGGTAGGGCAGCGACATCGAGGTGTAGCGGATGCGGGTCGGGAAGAGCTCGACCAGCCACGCGGCGATCGGGCCGTAGACGAGCGTGACCAGGACCACGAGCCAGGCGCAGAGCGCGATCACCATCGGGTAGTTGACCTGCGACATGTCGGCCTTCGGCGGATAGCCCGCGCCATCGAGCGCGCCGCGCAGCTGCTTGCCGAAGTCCGCCGAGGCGGCCTTGAAGGCTGCGGCCTCGAGAACGCTGCCCTCGAACGAGGGCACCGTGACGGCGGTCGCGCCCGTGCCGATGCGCACCGCGGCCGTGGCGCCCGCGGGCGCGGCCTCGTTGCGGTAGGGCACGCCCGCCTTGGCGAGCGCGGTCTTGGCGACATCGCAGGATTCGCGGAAGGCCGCCTTGCCGACCGGGTCGAACTGCAGGCTGCAGCGGGCCGGGTCTGCGACCACCACCACCGGCGCGGTCGCCACCGCGCGCTCCAGCGCCGGGTTCGCGTAGTGCGTGATCGCCTTGAACGTCGGGAAATAGGTGAGCGCCGCGAGCAGGCAGCCCGCCATCACCAGCGTCTTGCGGCCGATGCGGTCCGAGAGCGCGCCGAACACCACGAAGAACGGCGTGCCGATGAGCAGCGCGGCGACCATGATCAGGTTGGCCGAGGCCGCCTCGAGCTGCAGCGTGCGCTCGAGGAAGAACAGGGCGTAGAACTGCCCCGCGTACCACACCACCGCCTGCCCGGCGGTGGCGCCGAAGAGGGCCAACAACACGATCTTGAGGTTGCCGCGCTCGGCGAAGGCCTCGGTCAGCGGCTTCTTGGCGAGCTTGCCCTCGGCGCGGATCTGCTCGAAGGCCGGCGACTCCTCGAGCTGCAGCCGGATATAGACCGAGACGGCGAGCAGCACCACCGACACCAGGAACGGGATGCGCCAGCCCCAGACCTCGAAGGCGTCGCCGGTCAGCCAACGGCACATCAGGATCACGAGCAGCGAGAGGAAGAGCCCCATCGTCGCCGTGGTCTGGATCCAGCTGGTGTAGAGCCCGCGCCGGCCTTCAGGCGCGTGCTCGGCGACATAGGTGGCGGCGCCGCCGTATTCACCGCCGAGCGCGAGGCCCTGCAGCATGCGCAGCAGGATGAGGATGATGGGCGCCGCCACGCCGATGGTGGCGTAGCTCGGCAGCAGGCCGACCAATGCGGTCGACACGCCCATCAGCACGATGGTGATGAGGAAGGTGCGCTTGCGGCCGACGAGGTCGCCGAGCCGCCCGAACACCAGCGCGCCGAAGGGCCGCACGAAGAAGCCCGCCGCGAAGGCGAGCAGAGCGAAGATGAAGCCCGTGGTCTCGTTGACGCCCGAGAAGAACTGCTTGGAGATGACGACCGACAGCGCGCCGTAGAGGAAGAAGTCGTACCACTCGAACACCGTCCCCAGGGACGAGGCGAGGATCACCCGGCGGTGGGCGGGGTCGACACCGGCGGTGTATGTGGGGGAGCTGCGCGTCTGGGCTGTGGCCATGACGCGCAGTGTGCCCTCATTCGCAGAGGCTTTCCAAATACCCCTGGGCGACGGGCGAGAGGCGCTTCATGGCGAGGGCGCGGGCCTTGGGGGCGTCGAACAGGTGCTCGAGCGGGCCCGAGACCAGCATGCGGCGCACGGCCGGGTCCTTGCGGGACACGGCGGCCATCTTGTTGAGCACGGTGAAGCCGCGGTTGATCTTGGCGCGCGGGGCGCGGCGGTCTTCGATGGAGCGGGCGAGATACTGGCCGAACCGGGAGTAGAGGAAATAGTCGTCGTCCCCCACATGGAACCGGGCTTCGGCGAAGAAGTCTGGGAAGTTCCGCTCGAGGTACTGGTTCACTGCGAGCAGGCGTCCGTGATCGTTGCCGTGGGGCGCGATGTGCTTCTTCATCTCGGTCTTGCCACACCTCCAAGGGGATCCGGAGCACCATTTCTGGACGTCACGACCGGTACCCGACCCCGCGACGCGGCGCGAAAGTTAAGGCAAGCGGCCCCGTGATGCAAGACCTCCGGGGAAGATTTCCGGTGTTTGCCGGCCTCGGCCGGGCTAGTCCTTCGCCTTCTTCTCCTCGTCCTGCTTCCCGAGTTCGCGCAGCTCGGCGGCGACCGCGCTCGCCGCCGCCGCGTCCGCGCCCTCCAGCCGCGCCAGGATCCCGCGCAGCTTTTCGGCGTTCTTGCCGCCGTGGGGGTTGTAGGCGGCGGGTTGCATCGCCTGGCGCGCCTGCGGGATCTTGCCGTCGACCAGGTACTGGCGGGCCAGCATCAACGACACCTCGTTGGCGAAAGGAGCCACGGCGGCCCCCCGTTCCAGTCCGGCGACGGCATTGGTCGTCGGCGCCTCGTCGCGCGCGAGGAAGCTCCGATAGAAGTACACCAACGGGACAGGATGGTCCTTCTCGATGCCGTTGAGCGCGAGCAGCGCGCGGCGCGCCTCGTCCATCCCGGCCGCGCTCTTCGTCTTCGACGCCTTGCTGAACAGGGAATACACCTTCTGGACATGCGCGTCGACCTTGCCGGGGTCCAGGGCGAGCGCGGCGTCCGCCGCCGCCACCGCGGCATCGTCGTCGCCGGCATCGTGCTCCGCCTCGGCCAGCGCGGCGAGCACGGCGGGGTCCGCCGGGAACTTGGCCGCCACGGCGCGCGCGTCCGCGACGATCGCCGCCGCGAGCTCCTTCGAGCCGACGCCGCGCTTCGAGCGCATCACGACCGGCATGACCGCGGCCTCGCCCGGGCTCAAGGTCTGCAGCGTGATGTCGCCGGTCGGCAGCGCGCCGCCTTTGATCGTCAGGACCTTGAGGTTGCTGCGGATCATGTACGCGTCGAGTTCCTTGTCCAGCTTGTCGAGGTCGCCGAAGGCTTCTTCCGCCGCCTGGCGTGAGGGCTTGCCGGCCGCCATCGCCGCCACATAGGCCCGGCGCTGCTGCTGCCGCGACGGCTCGAAGGTCAGGTAATGGAAGAGCAGCCAGGCGCGGCCGTAGTAGGCGTCGTAACGACGGTCATCGCCCTTGCGTTTCTCGTAGTGCTCCTGGTCCACGAGGTCGGTCACGGTGACGTCACCGGCCATGAAGAGCTCCGCCCCGCGCAGCCGGGAAGGGCGCCCGAGCGTGACCGAGCCGTCCGGCTTGAAGCCGGCGGAGGCGAAGAACTCTGCCAGGCCCTCGTTGTACCAGCGCGGCGCCGTGAAACGGCTGTGCATGAAGGTGAAGTGGTGGGCGTACTCGTGCAGCAGCACGAACATGGGGAAGCTGGATTCGTCATCGGCATTGCGCGCCGTGGTGACGTCGGGCACGAACGCCACCGGGCCGGACATGACCGGCATGTAGAAGCCGGCGACGAAGCCGGCTTGGTCGCCGTTCTGCGCGAAGAGCTTGCGAAGGTCACGGTCGGTGCCCGTCATGTAGACCGTCACCCTGGCGGACCGGCTCGGTTTGGTGCGCGGCGCCCCCGTGACCATCGCCATCGCGGCATCGAAACGCTCGAGCTGCTCGGCGACGCGACGCAGCTTCTGCTCGCCGGTATCGCCGTACACGACGAAGTGGTCGCTCGACGCCTCCATCCACTCCGCATGGGCGGCGCCCGACACGAACAGCAGCAACAGCACCGACAGCGGCTGGAGCATGGAAGACCCCCTGCAGCGGACGACGGCATGCGCCGCTCACGGCCAAAAATAAGGCGGGACCCTGCGCGATGCAATACTGGTGCGGGCGCGCGGCATTAGGGCCGTCGGCCACCGGCCGACCGTCGACGTGCGGTCAGCGGTCGACGTGGTACGACGCGCCCTGGCCGGGGGTCTCTTCGATGAACACCGACAGCGCGAGGATGTTCGGCGAGCGCAGTCCGTCGCCGAGCTCGGCGGCGAGCCGCTCGTAGTAGGCCCGGGCGAGCGTCTCGCAGGAGATGTTGTCGGTCTCGAGCAGCACCACCTCGTCGGCCGGCAGCACATAGCGCTTGCCGCAGAGCCGGAACTCGAGCTCACGCCCGTCGGCGCGCAGCGTCTCGTGGTAGGGGTTGCGGGTCGCGACCAGCACCTTTTCGTCCCAATCCGCCGCGATCTTCCTCATGCCCGCCTTGAGGAGCGAGAACGGGATGGTGGCCTCGAAGGAGGCGTCGCGCACCTTCACCGTGAGGCTGGGGACGTAATTGTGGCCGTGCAGGGACTCTTTCGTGCCGTCCGGGAACACCGTCATGTGGCTGGCGGCGAACTTCAGCGCATCTTTTCGGACGCGGATTTCGTAGGATTCGGACACCGTTCCATCGTAGCAGAGGCCCGCCATGCCCGAGAAGGAAAGCCCGCCGCCCGTCATCCTCGTCACCGGCGCCGGCAAGGGCATCGGCCGCGCCGTCGCCGAGGCGCTCGCCGCCAAGGCGCGCGGCGCGTCCCCGGGCGTGAAGCTGCTGCTCGCGGCGCGCACCGCGGCCGACCTCGAGGCGCTCAAGGCGCGGCTCGACGGCGACGGCGTCGAGTGCGGCATCGCGGCCTGCGACCTTGCCGAGCAGCCCCTGCGGCCGCTCGAGGCCTGCCTCGCGCGCTTCGGCCGCATCGACGCGCTGGTCCATTGCGCGGGCGTCGGCCGATTCAAAGATTTCCTCGAGCAGACACCCGAGGACCTCGAGTTCACCCTGCGCACCAACGTCACCGCGACCTTCCTGCTGCTGCAGAAGGCCTACGCGGCCATGCAGGCGCAGTCGCCGCGCGACGGCCTGCGCGGCCAGATCCAGGTCGTCACCTCCATCGCCGCCGAGCAGCCCTTCCCGCAGAGTTCCACCTACTGCCTCAGCAAGTACGCGCAGCGCGGCCTGCTCGACGTCATGCGGCTCTACGGCCGGCAGGACGGCATCCGCATCCTCGAGGTGCGCCCGGGCGCGGCTTACACGCCGATGTGGGGCGAGATGCCGCCGGACCAGGTCGCGCGCATGATGACCGCCGAGGACATCGCGCAGCCGATGGTCGACGCCCTCGCGCTCTCCGCGCGGGCCTCGATCGAGGTCATCACCATCCGCCCGATGCACGGCGACCTTTGATGGCGCCGCCCGCCCTCGAGAGCTTCGCCCCCGGCCTGCGGGCGTTGGTGTTCGGCGCGGGCGGCGGCATCGGCGCGGCTTTCGCGGCTGAGCTGGCAGCCCATCCGCGCGTCGCCAAGGTCCACGCCGCCGCGCGCGGCGCCGAGCCGCCCTGGCGCTTCGACCTGAAGGACGAGGCGAGCATCGCAGGCGTGGCCGAGGCTGCCGCCGCCGAGGGTCCGCTCGATCTCGTCCTCGTCGCCACGGGCGTGCTGCACGGTCCCGCGCTGCGACCCGAAAAAAGCTGGCGCAGCCTCGATGCCGCAGCGCTCGCCGAGGCCTTCGCCATCAACGCGACCGGCCCGGCGCTCATCGCCAAGCACACGCTGGGCCTGCTGCGCCGCGATGCCAAGAGCGCGTTCGCCTGCCTGTCGGCGCGCGTCGGCTCGATCGAGGACAACCGGCTCGGCGGCTGGCACGCTTATCGCGCCTCGAAGGCGGCGCTCAACATGCTCGTCCGCAGCTGCGCCGTGGAACTGCGCCAGCGCAACCCGGGCGCGCTCTGCGTCGCGCTGCATCCCGGCACCGTCGACACCCGGCTCTCGCAGCCGTTCCAGGGCGGCGTCGATCCCGCCAAGCTCTTCACGCCCGAGCGGTCCGCGCGCGCGTTGCTCGGCGTCCTCGATCGCCTGACCCCCGCGGACAGCGGGCGCCTCTTCGCCTGGGACGGGCAGGGGATACCGTCCTAGGCGGTTGGTGGTACTCTCGGGGTCGCTGGATGCCTCTGCGATCAGGGAAGGACCCCTACGATGAGCGCTGCCGCCGCCGCTTCTCATGCTCCTCGCCCGCTCGACGGCGTGCGCGTCCTCGACGTGGGCAACTTCCTTGCGGGCCCCTACGCCGGCACGATCATGGCCGAGTTCGGCGCCGAGGTGATCAAGATCGAGCACCCGCAAGGCGGCGATCCGATGCGCCTTTACGGCACCACGACCGCGCGGCCGGACGCCACCCTCAAATGGTTGAGCGAGAGCCGCAACAAGCGTTCCGTCACCTGCGACCTGCGCCAACCTGAAGGCGTCGGACTGCTGCTCAAGCTGGTCGCCAAGAGCGACATCCTGATCGAGAACTTCCGCCCCGAGGCGATGGAGAGCTGGGGGCTCGGCTGGGAGGTGCTGCGCGCCGCCAACCCGCGGCTCGTGATGCTGCGCGTGACGGGTTACGGCCAGACGGGCCCGTACCGGCGCCGCTCGGGCTTCGCGCACATCGCGCAGGCCTTCGGCGGCCTCAATTATCTTTGCGGCTTCCCCGGCGAGACGCCGGTGCTGCCGGGCACGGTGCCGCTCGGCGACTATGTCGCGAGTCTGTTCGGCGCGATCGGCACGCTGGTCGCGCTGCGCCATGCCGAGGAGACCGGCTGCGGGCAGGTGGTCGACGTCGGCATCTACGAGGCGATCTTCCGCATCCTCGAGGAGATCGCCGCCGCCTACGGCCTGCACGGCGTGGTGCGCGAGCGCGAGGGGTCCGGCAGCTTCGTCGCCTGTCCGCACGGCCACTTCCGCACCCGCGACGACCGTTGGGTCGCGATCGCCTGCACCACCGACAAGATGTTCGAGCGCTTCGCGGCGGCGATGGGCCGTCCGGAGCTCGCCTCGCCGGAGATGTACGGCGACCAGCGCAAGCGCCTCGCCGCGCGCGTGACGGTCGATGCCTTGGTCACCGAGTGGGTCGCCTCGCTCGACCGCAGCGAGGTGCTCGCGCGCTGCCTCGCCAGGAAGTGCCCGCCGGCAAGGTCAACTCCATCGCCGACATCTTCGAGGACGAGCACTTCGCGGCGCGCGGCAACCTCGAGCGCCGCGTGGCCGAGG
>RFTM01000021.1 GCA_009923475.1 Gammaproteobacteria bacterium
TAGCGTGCCGCCCGCCATGCAGGACATCGACGACATCCTGGGCGCCGGTGGCCCGCTCGCCCGGCATCTGCCCGGGTTCACGCCGCGGCGCGCCCAGCGCCGCATGGCGGTGGCGGTGGCCGAGGCCCTCGAGCAGCGGTCGGTGTTGATGGTCGAGGCGGGCACCGGCACCGGCAAGACCTTCGCCTATCTGGTGCCGGCGTTGCTCGCCGGGCTCAGGGTGCTGGTCTCGACCGGCACGCGCACCCTGCAAGACCAGCTGCACGCCAAGGACGTGCCGCTCGTCGCCGGGGCCATCGGCAACCCGGTCAAGGTCGCGCTGCTCAAGGGGCGCAGCAACTACCTCTGCACCTATCGCATGAAGCGGCTCGTGACGCAGCGCACGCTTGACGGCGTGGCGACGCCCGACCCGCTGCTCGCGCGCGTCGAGGAGTGGTCCAAGACCACCGCCACCGGCGATCTCGCCGAGGTGCCCGGTCTCACCGAGGCGCAGTCGCTGTGGCCGCAGGTGACCTCGACCCGCGACAATTGTTTGGGTCAGCGCTGCGCCGAGTACAACGGCTGCCACGTGGTGGCGGCGCGGCGCGAGGCGCAGGGCGCGGACCTGGTCATCGTCAACCACCACCTGCTGCTTGCCGACCTCGCCCTCAAGGAAGACGGCTTCGGCGACCTGCTGGGCACCGCGGATGCCGTGATCCTCGACGAGGCGCACCAGTTGCCCGACCTCGCCACGCAGTTCTTCGGCACGCAGGCCTCGAGCCGCCAGGTCGAGACGCTGCTCGCCGAAGGGCGCGCGGCGCTGCTGCGGGGCGGCGGGTCGCTCGCCGACCTCGGGCCCGCCTCGCGTGCCGTGGAGGCGGCCACCAATGCGGTGCTCGCCTCGGTGCCGCGCGGCGCGGCGCGGCAGCGTTGGGAAGACGCCGGCGCCGACCTCGAGTCGGCGGTGCTCGCCCTCGTGTCCGCGTTGCGCGACTACGCCGAGACCTTGGGCGCGGTCTCGACCGAGGCGGCGGCGACCACGGTCGCCGGGCGCGCCACCGAGCTCGCCGGCAGCTTCGAGCGCATCGCGCTCTGCGGCGACGCGGACGGCGCGCGCACCCTGGAGGCCACCGGCCGCGGCTTCACGCTAGGTCTCTTGCCCTTCGACATCTCGGCGCGTTTCCAGTCGCTCATCACGGCGCGGCCCGCGGCCTGGGTGTTCACCTCGGCGACGCTGTCGGTGGGCGAGGACTTCTCGCACTTCGCGGGGCGGCTCGGCCTCGGCGACGCGCCGGCGCTGCGCATCCCGAGCCCGTTCGACTACGAGCAGCAAGCGATGCTTTACCTGCCGGAGGGCCTGCCGGAGCCGTCCGCGCCGGGATATGTCGATGCGGTGATCGAGTCCAGCATCCCGCTGCTCGAGGCCTCGGGCGGCGGCGCGTTCCTGCTGTTCACGAGCCACCGGGCGCTGGCGCAGGGCGCGGCGCGGCTGCGCGCGCGTTGGGACGGGGCCGTGCTGCGGCCGTTGCTGGTGCAAGGGGAGGGTCCGCGCGAGCGGCTGCTGCGCGAGTTCCGCGAGCATGGCGATGCGGTGCTGCTCGGCACCGCGAGCTTCTGGGAGGGCGTGGACGTGAAGGGCGATGCGCTGCGGCTCGTCATCATCGAGAAGCTGCCCTTCGCCTCGCCCGACGACCCGCTCGTGAAGGCGCGCATCGAGCACCTGCAGCGGAGCGGCGGCAACGCCTTCCGCGACTACCAGCTGCCCGAGGCCGTGCTCGCGCTCAAGCAGGGTGTGGGGCGCCTCATCCGCAGCGAGACCGACCGTGGCATGATCGTCATCTGCGATCCGCGCCTGCTCGGCAAATCCTACGGCCGCGTGTTCCGCGCGAGCCTGCCCGAGATGCCGACCACCCGCGACGCGGCAGAGGCGACCCGGTTCCTGCGAAGGCTGCGGACATGATGCGGACCCCGCGATGAAGATCCTTGCGCTCGACACCTCGACCGAAGCCTGTTCCGCGGCGCTGTACGCCGACGGACGCCTGCTCGTGCGCGCCGAGGAGGCGCCGCGCGCCCACGCCGAGTTCATCCTGCCGATGGTCGAGTCGCTGCTGGACGAGGCGGGCCTGACGCTGCGCGGCCTCGATGCGCTCGCCTTCGGACGCGGCCCGGGCAGCTTCACGGGCGTGCGCCTCGCAGCCAGCGTCGCGCAGGGCCTCGCCTATGGTGCGGGGCTCGGCGTCGTGCCGGTGTCGACCCTGCGCGCCGTGGCGCTGCAGGCCCTCGACCATCCCGCCGGCGCGCAGGCCGACCATGTGCTGGTCTGCAACGACGCGCGCATGCAGGAGACCTACTGGTGCGCGTACCGGCGGTCGGTCGATGCCGCGACGGGGCTGGCCTTGCCCGAAGCGATCCGCGCCGAGGCGGTGGGCGCCCCCGAGAGCGTCGCCCGGCCGACCTTTGATGCCACCGGTGCGCCGCTCGCGGCCGATGCCCTTTGGACGGGTGCCGGCCGCGGCTTCCGCGCCTATCCGGTCCTCGAGGCGGCGCTGCCGGCGGGCCGCATCGCGCCGGCGCCCCTCGTCGATCTGCTGCCGCAGGCGGCGGCCATCGTCACGCTCGCCCGGCCCGAGGTCGCAGCAGGCCGGCTGCGCCCTGCCGCCGAGGCGCTGCCCGTCTACCTGCGCGACGATGTGGCGCGGCCGTCATTTTCCTGACACACGCAGCGGCTGAAATATGCCTGTCATGCCGGTCAAGACCATCCTCATCGTCGAAGACGAGAAAGCGATCCGCGAGATGATCGCCTTCGGGATGCGTCGTGCCGGCTTCGAGATCCGCGAGGCCCAGGACACCCGCGCGGCGCGGGCCGAGATCGGCAACCGGCGACCGGACCTGCTGCTGGTCGACTGGATGCTGCCCGACATGTCGGGGCTCGAGTTCACGCGCCAACTGAAGCGCGACCCCAACCTCAAGGACCTGCCGGTGATCATGCTCACCGCCCGTGCCGAGGAGGCCGACAAGGTGGCGGGGCTCGAGGGCGGCGCAGACGACTACGTCACCAAGCCCTTCTCGACCCGCGAGCTCGTCGCCCGCATCCAGGCCGTGCTGCGCCGGGCCGACCCGCAGGTGGCGGGCGAGATCATCCAGATCGAAGGGCTGCGGCTCGACCCCGTGGCGCACCGCGTGACCGCCGACGAACGGCCGGTCACCCTCGGCCCCACCGAGTACCGCATGCTCGAGTTCTTCATGACCCACCCCGACCGGGTCTACTCCCGCGAGCAGCTGCTCGACCGCATCTGGGGCGGCAACGTCTACGTGGAAGAGCGCACCATCGACGTGCACATCCGCCGCCTGCGCAAGGCGCTCGAGGATTTCGGGTACGATCGTCTGGTGCAGACGGTGCGCGGCGCGGGTTATCGCTTCTCCGCCCGCGGGGAGTGATCTTTCTGGACAGCGGCTTCCGCGCCTGGGGCTACGCCCTGGGGCGCGTCATCGGCGTCGCGGCGCTCGGCCTGGTCGTGGGCTGGGCGATCGGCCATCCGTGGTGGGGGCTCACGGGCGCGCTCGCGCTCGCCGCCCTCCTGCAGTGGCACCACCTGCACCGCCTCGAGGACTGGCTGCGCAACCGCAACCGCAAGACGCCGCCCGATGCGGGCGGGTTGTGGGGCGAGGTGATCTCGCAGGTCGCGCGCCTGCATCGCCGCAAGCAGTTCCACAAGCAGCGCATGCTGGCGCTGTTCCGCGAGCTGCGCCGCTCATCGGCCACCATGCCGGACGGCGTGGTGGTGCTCAATGTCGCGCACGAGATCCTGTGGTTCAACCGCAAGGCGGGCGAGCTGCTCGGCCTGCGCCGCAAGACCGACTTCGGCATCCCGCTCGCGAGCCTGCTGCGCCTGCCCGAGTTCGCACGCTACCTCGCGCGCGGCGAGTTCTCCTCGGCGCTGCGACTGCAGCCGCGCATCGGCGAGGCGTTCTGGCTCGAGTTCCAGGGCATGCCCTACGGCGAGGGCCAACTCGTGCTGCTGGTGCGCGATGTCACGCGCCAGGCCCAGCTCGAGACCATGCGCAAGGACTTCGTCGCCAATGCCTCGCATGAACTGCGCTCGCCGCTGACCGTCATCGCGGGCTACCTCGAGACGCTGTCCGGCGAGCCCGACCTGCCCGCCGACCTGCGTCCGCCGGTGCTCGAGATGCGCCGCCAGTCCGAGCGCATGACCGCGATCATCACCGACCTGCTCGAGCTCTCGCGCCTAGAGGCGAGCGACGAGCAGGTGGCAGGGGCCGAGATCGACGTCACGGCGCTGCTCGCGCTGCTCGCGCGCGACCTCAAGACCCGGGACGGCAAGCGTCACGAGGTGGAGGTGCGCGTCGAGTCCGGCGACCGGCTGCGCGGCGACGAAGGCCTGCTGCACTCGGCGTTCTGGAACCTGGTGGACAACGCCTCCAAGTACACGCCCGCCGGCGGCCGCATCACGCTGCGCTGGTGGGTCGACGAGGACGGCGGCCATCTCTCGGTGGCCGACACCGGGCCGGGCATCCCGGCGGAGCACCTGCCGCGGCTCACCGAGCGCTTCTATCGCGTGGATGCCGGCCGCGCGCGCGACGCCGGCGGGTCCGGGCTCGGGCTCGCGATCGTGCGCCATGTGCTGCAGCGTCACGGCGGCGAGCTCTCGATCCGCAGCGAGGAGGGGCAGGGCAGCGTCTTCACCTGCCATCTGCCGGCCTCGCGCCTGGTGCGCCAAGCGGTCGCATTGCCCGGCGAGTCTGGGTATGCTCCGACCGACAGGGCTTGACGATCCGGGGTGAACGCCATGGACACGACCGATTTCTCGCAGCACATCTCGCGCCGCTTCAACGAGGACCTCGAGCGCGTGCGCACCCAGGTGCTCGCGATGGGCGGCTTCGTCGAGCAGCAGCTCGCCAAGAGCGTCGCGGCGCTGGTCGAGGGCGACAGCTCCCTCGGCGAGTCCGTCGCCCGCGACGACTTCAAGGTGAACAACATGGAGGTGTCGATCGACGAGGAGTGCTCGCGCATCCTCGCCACGCGCGCGCCCGCTGCGGGCGACCTGCGCCTGATCGTCGCCATCATCAAGGCCATCACCGACCTCGAGCGCATGGGAGACGAGTGCGAGAAGATCGGCCACATCGGTTCGCGGCTCGCGGCGCAGGAGCGCCCGGCCGACAAGTACCGCGAGGTCAAGCACCTCGGGCGCGTGGTGCAGGACCTCGTCCACGACGCGCTCGATGCCTTCGCGCGCATGGATGCCGAGGCCGCGCTGCGCGTCGCCCGGCGCGACCGCCTCGTCGACGAGGAGTACGAGTCGATCCAGCGCCAGTCGATCACCTTCATGATGGAAGACCCGCGCACCATCCGGCGCGCGCTCGACGTGATGTGGGTGGTGCGCGCGCTCGAGCGCATCGGCGATCACGCCAAGAACATCTGCGAGTACGTGATCTACATGGTGCACGGCAAGGACATCCGCCACATCCGCATCGAGGACGTGGAGAGCGCGCTCAAGGACGGCACCCGGCCGTGATCGCCCGCCTGCTCGCCGACCGGCGGGCGGCGAACTTCGCCGGCCTGCTCGCCTGCGCGGCCATGATGGCCTACGCGTTCTACGCCGAACGCGTGCTCGGGCTCGAGCCCTGCCCGCTCTGCATGTTCCAGCGCCTCGGGGTCGTCATCCTCGGGGCCGTGTTCCTGCTCGCCGCGCTGCACCATCCCGAGGGCGCGGGCGGCGCACGGGCGTATGCGGCGCTGATCGGCCTCGCCGCCGCGTTCCCGGCCTACGTCGCCGGCCGCCATGTCTACATCCAGGGCCTGCCGCCCGGCAGCGTGCCGACCTGCGGCGCGAGCCTCGATTACATGCTCGATGTCTTCCCGCTGCTGACGGTGCTCAAGAAGGTGCTGTTCGGTGCGGGCGAGTGCCAGAAGGTCGACTGGTCGCTGCTCGGGCTGTCCATGCCGGCCTGGGTGCTGATCTCGGTCACGGCGCTCGGCGTGTTCGGCGTCTGGGCCAACGCGCGGCGCCGCCCCGCCGCGTAGCAAAAACTTCACCGCGCCGACACGGCGCGGTCACGCGTCCTGCCCAAAGTGCCGTCATCTCAGGCGCAGCGGGGCAAAACCCTTGGTCGCGATGCAGGCACCGATCCACCCGGTACGCGCGGTCTTCATCTCCGACATCCACCTCGGCTCGCGGGGCTGCAACGCCGACGCCTTGCTCTCCTTCCTGCGCGCCGTTCAGACCGACACGCTCTATCTCGTCGGCGACATCGTCGACATCTGGAGCCTGCGGCGCGGCTTCTACTGGCCGCAGTCCCACAACAACGTGCTGCGCACGCTGCTCGGCAAGGCCAAGCACGGCACGCGCGTGGTGTACGTGCCGGGCAACCACGACGAGGACTTCCGCGAGTTCGCCGGCATGCAGTTCGGCAACCTCGAGATCGCGCAGGACTGCATCCATGTCACGGCGGGCGGCGAGCGGCTGCTGGTGCTGCACGGCGACGAGTTCGACAGCGTGGTCAAGTGCAGCCCTTGGCTGGCGGCGCTCGGTTCGCGCGCCTACGACTTCTCGATCGGCATGAACCGGCACTTCAACCGCGTCCGCCGCGCCTTCGGCTACGACTACTGGTCGCTCGCCAACTACCTCAAGCACAAGGTCAAGAACGCGGTGAACTACATCTCGAGCTTCGAGCAGGCGGTGGCGCGCGAGGCGCGGCGGCGGGGCGCCGACGGCGTGGTCTGCGGCCATATCCATCGCGCCGAGATCACCCGCATCGACGAAGTGCTCTATTGCAACGACGGTGATTGGGTCGAGAGCTGCACGGCCCTGGTCGAGGACCGCAACGGACGGCTGTCCATCTGGGATTGGTCGCGCATGCAGGGCGGCCTCGCGCCGGTGCCGGTCGCGGATCCGGTCGGCCTCGCCGCCTGATGCCGCTGCGGCACCGCATCATCCTGCTCGCGGCATCTTTGGTCGCAGCGCCCGGCGCCATGGCCGAGGGCGGACGCGGTGAGGCGGTCATCCGCGGCGGGAGCGCGGCGGAGCTGCGCTACCTCGTGGTCGCGACGCACTGCGCCGACCGCCTTTCGACCGAGTGGCGCCACCCTGACGGCTCGTTGGCGGCCGCCGAAGAAGTCGAGCTCACCGATGGTCGTTGGTCGCGCTACCGGTTGCGGCGTGCCAACCTCGGGCAGGACCTGCGGGCGGAGCGGCAGGGCGACACCGTGACGATCACCGATGCCACACGCTCCTCCGGACGGCCCTTGGCGCGGCTGACGGCGCGAGGCACCTTGTTGGCAGGTCCCGAACTCGTGTCTTTCCTGCAGGAGAGACTGTCGGCGCTGCGTGCCGGCCGCGCGCTCGAGTTCCAGTACTTGTTGGCCGATCGCGGCACCGCCCTCGGTTTCATCGCGCGAGGGCGCGTGCAGGGACAGGAGACCACCATCGCGCTGGAGGCGTCCTCGGCTCTGGTCCGGCCGTTCGTGCCGACCACCACCTTCCGCTTCGCGGCCGACGGCGGGCTGCGCGAGGTGGTCGGACGGATGTTGCCGGTGGTCGGTGATCCGAGGTCGCAGAAGCCCCTCGACGGCGTGCTGCAGATGAGCGCTTCGCAATCAAGCTGTAACAGGAAGTCTTTAACGTAAGTCCATGCGGATACTGATGTTGTCAGATGTGTTCTTCCCTCGGGTGAACGGCGTCTCGACGTCGATCCAGACCTTCCGCACGGACCTTCAGGCGCTCGGCCACAAGGTCACCTTGGTCGCCCCGGAGTATCCCTCCGCCGCAAGATCGGCGTTCGGCGAGGACCCGCTGGACACGGTGCGCCTCCCGTCCCGCGGCGTGCCGCGCGATCCCGAAGACCGGCTGCTCAAGTGGGCGCCGCTGATGCGTTGGGCGCAGTCGCTCCGTGCCGACGATGTCGACGTGGTCCACATCCAGACGCCCTTCGTGGCCCACTACGCCGGCGTGAAGCTGGCGCGGCGGCTCGGGTGTCCGGTGGTCGAGACCTACCACACCTACTTCGAGCACTACCTGCATCACTACGTGCCCGGCATCCCGGCACCGCTGACGCGCGCGCTGGCCCGGCGCATGACCGTGTCGCAGTGCCATGCGGTGCAGGCCGTGGTGTCGCCCTCGCGGCAGATGGCCGAGGCGCTGCGCGAGTACGGCGTGCGGACGCCGATCGAGGTGCTGCCCACGGGGCTGCCGGCCTCGGCGTTCGGCAACGGCAACGGCGCGGCGTTCCGGGCGCAGTTCGGCATCCCGGCACAGCGGCCGGTGGCGACCTTCGTCGGCCGGGTCGCCCACGAGAAGAACATCGATTTCCTGCTGCAGATGCTGGTCGAGCTGCGCCGGCTCGTGCCGGAGGTGCTGCTCGTGATCGCCGGCGAAGGCCCCGCGGAGCCGCATCTGCGCGCCCTGGCCGCGAAGCTCGGCCTCGAGGCCAACGTCCTCTTCATCGGCTATCTGGAGCGCACGCGCGGCCTGCTCGACTGCTATCGGGCGGCGGACGCGTTCGTGTTCGCCTCGCGCACGGAGACGCAGGGCCTCGTGCTGATCGAGGCGATGGCCCAGGGCACGCCGGTGGTCTCGACGGCGGTGATGGGCACGGTGGACGTGCTGAGCGGGGCCGGCGGCGCGGTCGTGGTGCCCGAGGACGTGACGCCGTTCGCGGCGGCGGTCGCCGGCGTGCTGCGCGATCCGCAGCGCCGCGAGGAGCTCTCGCGGCGGGCGCGCGAGGACGCCGCGCGTTGGTCCTCGCGCCTGATGGCCGAGCGGCTCGTCCGGCTCTACGAGAGCGCGGTCGAGTCGGAGCTGCCCGGCCGCGAGGTGGCGCCGTCGTGAGCGTGAGCGCGCTGTTCCTGCGCGCCGACCGGGCCGAGCACCGGCTCTGCCTCATCGCCAATGCCGCGGCCCGCCGCCGTGCGCTGCGCGCGCTGTTCCGCACCGTGAGCCGCTGGGGCGACGGCGTCTTCTGGTACCTGCTGATGGCGAGCATGCCGCTGTGGCTCGGCCGTGCCGCAGGCGCGCGCGCGGCGCTGCACATGCTGGCGGTCGGCGCGGTGGGCCTCGTCCTCTACAAGCTGCTGAAGCGCACGCTGGTGCGGGAGCGTCCGTTCATCGGGCTGATCGGCATCGAGTGCGCCATGCCGCCGCTCGACCGCTACAGCTTCCCCTCCGGCCACACGCTGCACGCCGTGGCGTTCACGGTGCTCGCGGTCGGGTACGTGCCTTGGCTCGCGTGGCTGCTGGTGCCGTTCGCCGTGCTGGTCGCGGCCTCACGGGTGGTGCTCGGCCTGCACTATCCGTCGGATGTCGTGGTGGGCGCGCTGCTCGGTGCGGCGCTCGCCGCAGCCAGCAACGCCCTGGTCTCCTAGGACCCTGCGCCCTGGGCGAGCAGGCGCTCCAGCACGCCGCAGTAGATGCGGTGCAACAGGTCGACCTCCTCGATGCGCACGGCTTCGTTGACCTTGTGGATGGTCGCGTTGGTGACGCCGAGCTCGATGACCTGCGCGCCGAGCGGCGCGATGAAGCGCCCGTCCGAGGTGCCGCCGCCGGTCGACAGCTTGGGCGCCGCGCCGGTGACCGCGCGCGCGGCCTCGACCGCGGCCGCCGACAGCTCGCCGGGCGGCGTGTAGAAAGGTTCGCCCGACACGTACCACTCGAGGGTGTAGCGCACGCCGTGGCGGGTGAGGATGTCCTCGACGGTGGTTTTGAGGCGCTCCACGGTCTGCACCGGCGAATACCGCAGGTTGAAGCGCGCCTTGAGTTCGCCGGGGATGACATTGGGCGCGCCGGTCCCGGCGTTGAGGTTCGAGATCTGGAAGGTGGTGGGCTGGAAGAACTCGTCGCCGGCGTCCCAGACCCGCGACGTGAGTTCGGCGAGCGCGGGCGCGAGCGTGTGCACCGGGTTCTCGGCGAGCTGCGGGTAGGCGACGTGGCCCTGCACGCCATGCACCGTCAGCCGCCCCGAGAGCGAACCCCGACGGCCGATCTTGATGGTGTCGCCCACGGCCTTGTCGCTGGACGGTTCGCCGACCACGCACCAGTCGATCTTCTCGCGGCGCTCGCGCAGCACCTCGACCACGCGCTTGGTGCCGTCCACCGACGGACCTTCCTCGTCGCTCGTGATGAGGAAGGCGATGGAACCGCGGTGCCCGGCATGCGCGGCGACGAACTCCTCGGTGGCCGTGACCATCGCGGCGAGGCCGCTCTTCATGTCGGCCGCGCCGCGGCCGTAGAGCACGCCGTCGCGGATGACGGGCGCGAAGGGGTCGCTGCGCCATTCTTCGAGGGGACCGGTCGGCACGACATCGGTGTGGCCGGCGAAGCAGAGCAGGGGTCCGGAAGCCCCGCGGCGCGCCCAGAGGTTGGTGACGCTGCCGAACTGCAGGGTCTCGGTGCGGAAGCCTGCGGCCTCGAGCCGACGGGCCATGACCTCCTGGCAGCCGGAGTCGGCCGGGGTCACGGAGGGGCGCGAGATGAGCTCGCAGGTCAGGTCCAGGGTCTTCGACATGGCGACCTTATAAGTGCCAACCCCCCGCCGCGCAAGGGTTTTCCGCGATCCGCCGACGGATTGTTACAACTGTCATAAACCTGAAACCTTGCTGTCATATCGTTTACTCACTCGAGAAAAGGAGCCTACAGATGTCCCGCATCCCCCGCGTCCTCGCCCTGACCGCCGCCGCTGCCCTCTCGGCCCTCGTGCCCGGCACGGCGTCCGCCCAGTCGGCCCGTGATTTCATCACCATCGTCGGGTCCTCGACGGTGTACCCCTTCACCACCACCGTCGCCGAGCAGTTCGGCCGCCAGGGCCGCTTCAAGACCCCGAAGGTCGAGAGCACCGGCACCGGCGGTGGCGTGAAGCTCTTCTGCAACGGCGTCGGTCCCCAGTTCCCCGACATCGTCAACGCCTCGCGCCGGATGAACGCGTCCGAGTTCGACACCTGCCGCAAGAACGGCGTGAAGGACATCGTCGAGGTGCGCGTGGGCTACGACGGCCTGACCATCGCCGAGAGCAAGCGCGGTCCGGTGCTCAACGTCACGCGCAAGCAGGTCTACCTCGCGCTGGCCAAGCAGATCCCGGATCCCGCCAACCCGACGGTGCTGATCCCGAACCCGTACACGACCTGGAACCAGATCGACAAGTCGCTGCCGGCGACCAAGATCGAGGTGCTGGGCCCGCCGCCGACCTCGGGCACGCGCGACTCGTTCCACGAGCTGTACATGGAAGCGGGCTGCCGCACCTACCCGTGGCTCAACACGCTGCGCGGCCAGGACGAGAAGCGCTTCAAGCGCATCTGCCACACCATGCGCGAGGACGGCGCGTTCATCGAGGCCGGCGAGAACGACAACCTCATCGTGCAGAAGATCGAGGCCAACCGCAGCGCCGTGGGCATCTTCGGCTTCTCGTTCCTCGAGGAGAACCTCGACCAGCTGCGCGGTTCCAAGATCGACGGCATCGAGCCGACCTTCGAGACGATCGCGTCGGGCAAGTATCCCGCCTCGCGTCCGCTCTTCATCTACGTGAAGAAGGCGCACATCGGCGTGATCCCGGGCCTGCTGGAGTTCGTCAACGAGTACGTCAGCGACAAGGCGCTGGGCGAAGAGGGCTACCTTGCGGACCGCGGTCTCGTGCCGCAGCCGAAGTCGGACCTCGCCCGCACCCGCGCCGACGTCAAGTCGCTCAAGAATTTCGCACCCTGAGTCCTTAGCGGACAGGAAGGTTCCATGACCCATCGACTCGCGAGGGTCGCCGCGGTGATCGCGGCGGCCACAGGAACGGCTTGCCTTGCGCAGGCCGCCGAAGCCGCCCCGAAGCCCGCTGCGGCGCCCGTCA
>RFTM01000201.1 GCA_009923475.1 Gammaproteobacteria bacterium
CCCGGCACCCAGAGTTCGTCTACCGGCACGTGCGACGCGCGCAGCGCGGCGGCCAGCGAGCGGGTGTTTCTCGGGTTCACGGTCTGGTCATCCTGCCCCATCACCAGCAGCGTGCGCAGGGAGTGCGGGGTCACGAAGTGCACCGGCAGCGCATCGTATTCCCGCTCCTTCGCACCGGCGAACGTCCGCTTGAGGAGGTCGGTGTCGAAGACGAAGTCGTAGGGGCCCGACAGCCCCACGAACCCGCCGAGGATGTCCGGGGTGGACCCGTGCTTCGCCAGGTAGCGGGCGTCGTACGCCACCAGCGCCGCGAGGTGCGGGTCGGCCTGTCTGACGGCGGCTTCACCGAGATCACCGGCGGGGAGCTGCGCGAGGGCGACCTGCTGGTGACCGGCATCGAGGGCCAGGCCGGCGGCACGGGCGGTCGCCCGGGCGGTCCGCCGCGCATGCGGATCCTGTGACGCCATGGCGCTGCTCGAGCTCCGCGGCATCACCAAGATCTACCGCAGCGGCGACCAGGAGTTCGCCGCGCTGCGCGGCATCGACCTCGACGTCGATCGCGGCGGCTTCGTCGCCATCACCGGCTCGTCGGGCTCCGGCAAGTCGACGCTGATGAACATCCTCGGCTGCCTCGATTCCCCCACGGCTGGCAGCTACCGCATCGACGGCCGCGACGTGGCCGGCCTGTCGCGCGTCGAGCTCGCCTCGATCCGCAACCAGTTCATCGGCTTCGTGTTCCAGAGCTTCAACCTGCTGGCGCGCACCAGCGCCGTCGAGAACGTCGAGCTGCCGCTGATCTACGCGCACGTGCCGCCTGCCGAGCGCCGCCGCCGCGCCCTCGAGTCCCTCGAGCGCGTCGGCCTCGCGCACCGCGCCGGCCACCACCCCTCGCAGCTGTCGGGCGGCCAGCAGCAGCGCGTCGCCATCGCGCGCGCGCTGGTGACGCGTCCGCCGCTGATCCTCGCCGACGAACCGACCGGCAACCTCGACTCGGCCACCAGCCTCGAGATCATGGGACTGCTGTCCGAGCTGCGCCGCTCCGGCATCACGGTGCTGTTCGTCACCCACGAGCACGACATCGCCGCCTTCGCCGCCCGCCAGATCGCCATGCGCGACGGCGCCATCCTGTCCGACACCCGGAGCGAGACATGATCTCCCTGCGCGAGACCATCCTCATGGCGCTGCGCGCGCTGCGCCGCAACACGCTGCGCTCGATCCTCACCGCGCTCGGCATCATCATCGGCGTCGCGGCCGTCATCTGCATGGTCTCGATCGGCGAGGGCGCCAAGAGCCGCATCCGCACCCAGATCGAGGGCGCGGGCACCAACGTCATCCTGCTGTTCTCGGGGTCGAGCAGTTCGGGCGGCATGCGCGGCGGCATGGGCTCGCAGCCGACCCTGACCTGGGACGACCTGCGCGCGATCCAGACCGAACTGCCGCTGGTGCGCGCGGCGGCGCCGGTGCTGCGCACCATGACGCCCGCCATCTCCGAGGCGAGCACCTGGACCACCACCATCTACGGCACCACACCCGAGTACTTCGTGATCCGCAACTGGGCGGTCGAGCGCGGCTCGGGGCTCACCGGTTCCGACCTCGCGGGCTCCACCAAGAACGCGGTGATCGGCCGCACCGCCGCCGACAACCTCTTCGGCGCGGGCAACGACCCGATCGGGCAGGTGGTCCGCATCCGCAACGCGCCGTTCACGGTCATCGGCGTGCTCGCCAAGAAAGGCCAGGGCGGCATGGGCGAGGACCAGGACGACGCCATCTTCGTGCCGGCGACCGCCTTCCAGACCCGCATCCAGGGCGGCCTGACGCAGTTCGTGCGCGGCCCGATCTACGTCAGCGCCATGACCAGCGAGTCGATCGAGCCGGCGCGCGCGCAGATCGCCGCGCTGCTGCGCGACCGGCACAAGCTCGCGCCCGACGAGGACGACGACTTCAGCACCACGACCATGGCCGAGATGACCGGCGTGTTCACGAGCGCCACCGAGACGCTGACCAACCTGCTCGCCGCCATCGCCCTGGTGTCGCTGGTGGTGGGCGGCATCGGCGTCATGAACATCATGCTGGTGTCGGTCACCGAGCGCACGCGCGAGATCGGCATCCGCATGGCCGTCGGCGCCCAGCCGACCGACATCCGCGCGCAGTTCCTGATCGAGGCGCTGGTGCTGGCGGCGATCGGCGGCGCCATCGGCGTGCTGATCGGCCTCGGCGTCGGCAAGCTGGTGGCTTCGGCCTTCGGCTGGTCGATGCTCGCCCGCACCGACATCATCCTGATGGCGCTCGGCGTCAGCGCCGCGGTGGGCGTGCTGTTCGGCCTCTACCCGGCGGTGAAGGCCTCCAAACTCGACCCCATCACGGCGCTGCGCTACGAGTAGCGGGCCCGGCGGGCGCGGTCGCGACGCCCGGCTGGTCGCGCTCGTAGCCCTGCATCGCCGCCTGCTCGGCGCGCTTGGTCATCACGATGATGCTGATGCGCCGGTTGACCGGGTTGCGCGGGTTCTTCTTGTCGAACAGGATCGCCGACGACACGCCCACCACGCGCACGACCTTCTCCTCGGCGAGTCCGCCGGACACCAGCGCGCGCCGCGCCGCGTTGCCGCGGTCGGCGGAAAGCTCCCAGTTGCTGTAGCCGTTGCGCGCGCCGCCGCCGTACGGCGTGTTGTCGGTGTGGCCCGAGATGCTGACCCGGTTCGGCACCGAGTTCAGGTATGGCCCGAGCTCGCGCAGGATGCGCGTGGTGTAGTCCTTGAGCAGCGTGCTGCCGAGGTCGAACATCGGCCGGTTCTGGGTGTCGATGATCTGGATGCGCAGCCCCTCGGGCGTCACGTCGAGCAGCAGCTGTTCCTTGAAGGGCTTGAGCGCCTGGCTGTTGTCGATCGCCGAGCGCAGCTCCTTGTGCAGCGAATCGAGCTGCCGCTTCTCCATCGCCTCGGCGAGCTTGCGGGCGCGCGCCTCCTCGGGGGTCTCGGCATGCGCGCTGTCGTTGATGTCCTCCTCGGGCTTGCCGAGCATGGGCTGGATGTCGGGCGAGGCGCGCGGTGCCTCCATCGCGCCGCCGAGGTTGACCACGCTCTTGCTGGCGCCGCCCGGCCCCTTCGCGCCCTGAGGCGCCCGGGTGGAGGTGCCGTTCTCCATGCTCGGGTTCTTGAAGTACTCGAAGATCGCGGCGCGCGTCTCGGGGTTGGCGCTCGAGACGAGCCACATCACGAGGAAGAACGCCATCATCGCGGTCACGAAATCGGCGTAGGCCACCTTCCACGCGCCGCCGTGGTGGCCGCCGGCCACCACCTTCTTGCGCTTGATGATGATCGGGCGGACCGGTGCGCCGTCCTTGCCCTTGAGCTCCGCGGCCATGCGTCAGCCCGCCGTCACTCGGGGGCGGCCGCGGGCGCCGCGCCCTTGGCCTTGTTCTTGAGGTGCTGCTCGAGGTCGGCGAAGGTCGGCCGCACGTCGGCGAACAGCAGCTTGCGCGCGAACTCCACCGCGACCTGCGGCGGATAGCCGCGCACGCTGGCCACCAGCGCCATCTTCACCACTTCGAAGGCCTTGCCTTCCTCGTGGGCGCGGGCTTCCATCGCCGCCGCGATCGGACCCACAAGGCCGTAGGAGACGAGGATGCCGAGGAAGGTGCCGACCAGCGCCGCGCCCACCTTCTCGCCGATCTCGGCGCTGCTCGCGCCGTCGATCGCCGACATGGTGTTCACGATGCCGAGCACCGCCGCGACGATGCCGAAGCCGGGCAGGGCGTCCGCCACCTTCTGCACCGCGTGGGCGGGCTCGAGCGCCTCCTTGTGATGGGTCTCGAGCTCGTACTCGAGCAGGCTCTCGAGCTCGTTGGGGTCCAGGTTGCCGCCGACCATCAGGCGCAGGCAATCGGTGATGAACTCCATCATGTGATGGTCGGCGAGGACGGCGGGGTATTTCTTGAAGATCTCGCTGTCCGCCGGGTTCTCGAGGTCGTTCTCGATGGCGAGCAACCCCTCCTTGCGCGCCTTGACCAGCAGGTCGAAGACCAGCTTGAGCAGGTCGACATAGGACTCCCGGTCGTAGTGCGGTTTCTTGGCGATCGCCAGCGCGTTGGCGAACGCGGCCTTGACCGTCTTCATGGGGTTGCTGATGATGAAGGCGCCGAGC
>RFTM01000202.1 GCA_009923475.1 Gammaproteobacteria bacterium
TTGGGGGGAGTGAGATAACGCCACGCTCGGCAAGCCGCTCGTGATGCGGATGAACCTCAACCAGCAGTCGTCCGGTGCCCAGTGGCAGACGCACAAGCAGCTGATGAACTCGATGTCGCCGATCGTCGACTGCGGCGTGCACTACGTCGACGTGATGTGCCAGATGACACGGTCGCGGCCCGTGCGCGTGAGCGCCATCGGGGCCCGGCTGACGAACGACCTTCGGCCCGGGATGTACAACTACGGCCAACTCCAGGTCACGTTCGCCGACGGGTCCGTGGGCTGGTACGAGGCCGGCTGGGGGCCGATGATGAGCGACGTGGCCTACTTCGTGAAGCCCGATCCGAAGGGGCCGAGGACGGCGCGACCGGTCACGTTCTTCTACAACGGCGGTCCCGGCTCCTCGACCGTCTGGCTGCACATGGGCGCGTTCGGCCCGAAGCGCATCCTCACCACCAACGACTCGCACACGCCGGCCGCGCCCTACAGCGTGGTGGCCAACGAGTTCAGCCTGCTCGATGTCACCGACATGGTGTTCATCGACGCGCCGGGCACGGGCTTCAGCCGTGTCGCCGGCAAGGACCGGCAGCAGGCTTTCTACGGCATCGACCAGGATGCCTACGCGTTCACCGACTTCATCCGGCAGTTCCTCGGTCGCCAAAACCGCTGGAACTCGCCGAAGTTCCTGTTCGGCGAAAGCTATGGCACCACGCGCTCGGCCTTGGTCGCGTATCAGCTGCAGCGGCAGTCGATCGACCTCAACGGCGTGATGCTGCTCTCGCAGATCCTGATGTTCGACGGCAGCGCCGATGGTCCCGAGTACAACCCTGGCGTGAACCTGCCGTACTCCTTGGCCTTGCCGACCTATGCGGCGACCGCCTGGTACCACCGCAAGCTGCCCGGGGAACCGCGTGACCTGCCGGGCCTGCTCGCCGAGGTCGAGCAGTTCGCCACCCATGACTACGCCACCGCGCTCATGGAAGGCGCCGCGCTCGGCGCCGAGCGGCGGCAGGCGACCGCCGAGAAGCTGCACCGATACACAGGCCTTCCCGTGGATTATCTTTTGAAGGCGGACCTGCGCATCAACGGCGGCACCTTCTCGCAGCAGTTGCGCGCCGGCGAGGGCGTGACCGTGGGCCGCCTCGACACCCGTTTCTCGGGCCCGTCCATCGACCCGCTGTCGAAGCAGGCGTCCTACGACCCGCAGGCCTCGGCGATCAGCTCGGCCTATGTCGCCGCCTACAACGAGTACGCGCGCAACGACCTCAAGGTCGCCGCCGACAGGACCTTCAAGCCCAACGCCTACGCCGAGCAGCGTTGGGACTTCCGGCACCGCCCGCCGGGCGGCGACGACGGCGACGCCGTGACCAATGTCATGCCCGATCTCGCCATCGCCATGAAGAACAATCCGCTGCTCAAGGTGATGGTGCTCGGCGGCTATTACGACCTCGCCACGCCGTACTTCCAGGCGAAGTACGAGATGGGGCAGCTGCCGATCCCCGACGCACTGCGCGGCAACATCGAGTTCAAGTGGTTCGAGTCCGGCCATATGGTCTACGCTCGCGAGGCCGACATGAAGCCGCTGCACGACAGTCTGGCGGGGTTCATCCGCCGCAACGCCTCGGAGAGCAAGCCATGAAGACCGCGTCGCTGATCTCTATCCTTGCTGCATCCGCCGTTCTCACGGCCTTGGCGCCACTTGCCACGGCCGGGCCGGCCGAGACGCGCAGGGCGGACGCTGCGGTGCTCGCGCTCGCCGACGATTACTTCGACCGGTTCCTGTTCCCGACCTACCCGACCAATGCCACCTTGTCCGGTGTGCACCTCTATGACGACAGGCTCGAGGACCTCTCGAAGGCGTCCATCGACCGGCAGGTCGCGGCGCTGCGCGCTTACCTCGGCCGTTTCCGCGCCTTGCCCGAAGCCGGCCTCAGCGACCGTGTGCGCGGCGACCGCGAGTTGATGATCGCCAGCATCGAGGGCTCGTTGCTCTCGTTGGAGGTGGTCAGGAACTGGCAGAAGGATCCGGGCCTCTACCCGGCCACCATCACCGGCAGCGCCTTCAGCATCATGCAGCGCGAGTTCGCGCCGGCGGCCGAGCGCCTCAAGGCGCTGATCGCGCGCCAGAAGGCCATGCCCGGCGTGCTGGCGGCGGCACGCGCGAACCTCGTCGACCCGCCGCGGATCTACACCGAGATCGCGCTCGAGACGATGGACGGTTCGATCGCCTTCTTCCGTGACGACCTGCCGCTCGCCTTCGAGGGCGTGACCGACGCGAAGCTCAAGGCCGAGTTCGCCGCCAGCAACGCCGCGGTGATCAAGGCGCTGGGAGACTATGCGGCCTGGATGAAGGTCGACCTGCTGCCGCGCTCGAACGGCGAGTTCCGGCTCGGCGCCAAGACCTTCGCGCTCAAGCTCAAGTACGACGAGATGGTCGACATCCCCCTCGACAAGCTCCTCGAGATCGGCATGGCCGACCTGCGCCGCAACCAGGCCGAGTTCAGGGAGGTGGCGAAGCGCGTGTCGCCCGGCAAGACCGCAGAGCAGGTGATGGCCGACCTCGCCGCCGACCATCCGCCGCCGGCGCAGCTGCTCGCGTCGTTCCGCGACACCTTCGCGGGTATCACCAAGTTCATCAAGGACAAGCGCATCATCACGCTGCCCTCCGAGGTACCGCCGATACTGCGCGAGTCGCCGCCTTTCATGCGCGCGACCACCTTCGCCTCGATGGACACGCCGGGGCCCTTCGAGCCCAAGGCGGACGAGGCCTACTTCAACGTGACACTGCCGGACCCGAAGTGGGACGCCGCGCGCACCGCGGGCTTCATGGCGCAGTTCAACTATCCGGTGATCAGCAACGTCGCCGTGCACGAGGCCTATCCCGGGCACTACATCCAGTTCCTCTGGATGCACAAGCTCGACGACCGCGTGCGCAAGATGGTCGGCGCCTCGAGCAATGCCGAGGGTTGGGCGCATTACTGCGAGCAGATGATGCTGGACGAGGGTTTCGGCCAGCCCGGCCACGGCGGCACGGACGCGCGCGCCGCGGACATGCTGCGGCTCGGCCAGCTGCAGGACGCCCTGCTGCGCAACGCCCGCTACATCGTCGGCATCCGCATGCACACACAGGGCATGAGCATCGAGGATGCCGTGAAGTTCTTCGTCGAGGAGGGCCGCCAGTCGAAGGAGGTGGGCGAGGCCGAGACCAAGCGCGGCACCGGCGACCCGACCTACCTCTACTACACGCTCGGCAAGCTGCAGATCCTGAAGTTGCGCGCCGACATGGAGAACAAGCTCGGCCGCTCGTTCAGCCTGCAGGAGTTCCATGACGAGTTCATGCGGCAGGGCTTCCCGCCCATCCGCATCGTGCGGCGCGCGATGCTGGGCGACGACTCACCGACGCTTTGAGGCCGTGCGCGGCTTTCGGCCGACCAGGCCGCCACGTCGAAGCCGGTGTCCTGGACGGACTGCAGGACGACCTTGGGGGGGGCGCGTCCGACGCCTCCGCGAGGACGGACGGCACGAGGCATGCGATGATTGCGAGGGATCGGGACATGTCTGCGACAAACCTTGAACAAGGCGCAGGTCCCGGTCAATGTTTTTTTGCCTGCCGCGACGAGCGGCGTCACCTCCGTGGGCGGATGCTGCTCGACTGGCTCGCACTGGTGGAATAAGCTTGGGCCATGGTCGATCCCGTCACCAACCTGAGCACCCGCCTCGTGCGCTTCGCCGAGAACGCGATCCTGCTCGTGATCGGCCTTGCGACGCTCTACGCCGCGGGAGCCGAGGTCATGCGGCTGATCGTCAACCGGCAGGTGGCGCTCAGCGACCTGTTCCTGCTCTTCATCTACGCCGAGGTCATCGGCATGGTGGGCGCGTTCTACAAGAGCCACCGCATCCCGGTGACGCTGCCGATCATCATCGCCATGACCGCGCTCTGCCGGATGATCATCCTGCAGAGCAAGGATATCGACCCGATCAACATCCTCTACGAGGCGGGCGGCATCCTCATCCTCGCCACCGCTGCGCTCGTGATGAGCTGGAAGGACAAGCTCAGCCTCGAGAAGCTGCGCCTGCGCGG
>RFTM01000203.1 GCA_009923475.1 Gammaproteobacteria bacterium
TGGTGCTGACGGAGACCACCGGCCGGGTGATGTCGGGGTACTCGCGGACCGCGAGCCGCTCGAGCGACACGAGCCCGAAGATGACCAGCAGCAGGCTCAGCACGGTGGCGAACACCGGTCGACGGATGCAGAACTCCGAGATGTGCATGGCCGCGCTTGCGCCTCAGCCCCGCGGCTTCGCGAGGACCGCGCCGCCGTCGCGCACGCGCTGCGTGCCCTCGACCACCAGCGTGTCCGCCGCGGTGAGGCCGCTCAGGACCGCCACGCTGCCGGGCTCGCGGCCGCCGGTCGTGACCTCGAGCCGCTGCGCCTTGCCGTCACGCACCACGAACACGTAGGTGCGGCCCTGCTCGGGCACCAGCGCCTCCTCGGGGATCATCAGGGTCGGCGCGGTCCGCGCCGTGAGCCGGACCGTCATGAACAGGCCCGGCTTGATCGCGCCGTCCGCGTTCGGCAGCTCGGCGCGCACCGCGATCGAGCGGGTCACCGGGTCGATGCGCGAGTCGAGGGTGGTGAGCGCGCCCTTGAACACGCGCTCGCCGAAGCCGTCGGCGCGGGCCTCGATGGCGAGCCCCGGCTCGAGGCTGCCGAGGAAGGACTGCGGCACCGTGAACTCGAGCTTGATCACCGAGGAGTCGTCGAGCGTGGTGACCACCGCGCCGGGGCTGACGAGGCCGCCGAGGCTGACACGGCGCAGCCCGGTGCGGCCGGCGAAGGGCGCCCGGATCACGGTGTCGTTGAGGCGCGAGCGCGCGGCGGCCACGCGGGCCTCGCCGGTCTTGACCGCCGTCTCGAGCTGGTCGAGCTGCGCGCGCGACAGCGCCTGGGTGACCGAGAGGTCGCGGCCGCGGTTGAACTGGTTGCGGCTTTCCGCGAGCGCCGCTTCGGCCTCCGCCAACGCGGCGGCGGCCTGCGCGCGGTCGAGCTCGACCAGCACCGTGCCGGCGGCGACGCGTTGGCCTTCCTGGAAGCGGATCGCGGTCACCGTGTTCGCCACCTTTGAAGTGATGTCCACCGACTCGCGGGCGAGCGCCGTGCCGACCGCCTCGAGGGCAGTCCCGAAAGGCCGGACTTCGCCCCGCGCCACCAGCACCTCGGCAGGCGGCGGGCCGCCGCGTCCGAGCGGACGGTCGCCGGGGCCGCCCGGGTTGCCGGTGACCGGACCGCCCTTGGAGCAGCCGGCGAGCGCGAGCAGGGCGAGCGTGGGCAGGGCGAGGGCGGCGCGCAGGTTGGCAGGCAGGCGGAGGCGGACGACGCGGCTCATGGTCGGGCGATGTTCCGGTGGGATGGCCCCCAGGACGGGGGCGCGGATTCTAACCCGGAACAGGGGGTCGATTCATGCCACCCGGCCGCGGTCGCCGCCTGCCCGCCAGTCGACGACATTGGCGGCCAATTCGTCGAGGCAGCGCTGCCGCGATTCGCGGGCCGCCCAGGCCATGTGGGGCGTCACGATCAGGTTGGGCAGGTCCGGTGCGAACAGCGGGCTGCCGTCGACCGGCGGCTCCTGCGGCAGCACGTCGATGGCCGCGCCGCCGAGCCGGCCCGCGCGCAGCGCGGCCGCGAGCGCCGTCGGGTCGACCAGCGCGCCGCGCGCGGTGTTGATGAGCACCGCATCGGGCTTCATCAGCGCGAGCCGGCGCGCATCGATCATGCCGGCGGTGTGGGGCGTGAGCGGGCAGTGCAGCGACACCACGTCGGCGCGCGCCAAGAGCTCTTCGAGCGGCACACGGCCGGGCTGCGGCGCGCCGCCCGGCCGGTCGGCGACGATCACCTGCATGCCCAGCGCCGACTCGCAGGCCCGCGCCACCGCGCTGCCGAGCGCGCCCCAGCCGACGATGCCGAGCACGCGGCCGCGCAGCTCGCGGATGGGGTGGTGGGTGAGGCCGAAGGTCGCGCTCTTCGCCCAGGTGCCGTCCACCGCCTCGCGCGCGTACTGCGGCAGGCGGTGGGTGAGGTACAGCAGCACGCCGAGCACGTGCTGGACCACCGAGGGCGTGCAGTAGTCGCGGATGTTGCGCACCGCTACGCCGCGCCCGCGCGCCGCCTCGAGGTCGATGTTGTTGGTGCCGGTGGCGGTGAGGCCGATGAGCCGCAGCGCCGGCGCGCCCTCGATGAGCTCGCGGGTCATGCGCACCTTGTTGAGCAGCACGATCTCGCGTCCCGCGATGCGCGCGGCGACCTCGTCCGGCGCGGTGTCGTCGTGCAGCTCGAGCCCCGGCGCCGCTGCGCGCAGCGCCGAGACGTCGAGCCCGTCGCGGCCGACGGTCGCGAAATCGAGGAAGACCGCCGTCACGCGCTCACTTCATCCCCATCCGCTTGCGCACGAGGTCGCCCGATTCCTTGTAGGTGGCCGGCAGCTTCTCGAGGAAGGCGTTCGGCTGGAACACCGGCTCGTAGGCCTGCAGCACCGGCAGCAGCAGCGCCTTGGGCAGCTCCTGCACGCGGCGGGTCTTGCGGAAATCGGCGATCGGGATGCGCGCGTTGATGATGTCCTCGTGATGGTTGTCGGTCTTGGCGAGCGTCGTGCCGCGCGGATCGACGATCACCGTGCCGCCGTCCTCGGTGCCCGAGGCCTCGGTGAAGCCGATGTTGTCCGGCGACACCGAGTTGCCGACGCCGACGGTGTAGAGCTTGTTGGCGCGCGCCGTCGCGATCGCCGACTCGGCGTTGCTGCCGCCGGTGACCGACATCACCAGGATCTCGGCGCCCTTGAGGCCGAGGCAGGTGTAGAGCATCGGCTCCGCGCCCACCGCCGTCATGCTGATGTTGCCGATCGGCGTGCGCGCCACGGGCAGCGTGCGGTCCCAGCCGTACATCTCGACATAGCGGTCGAGCACGTCGTAGACCGTGGTGCCGATCAGGGCCTGGTCGCCGAACAGCCCGAGGATGTTGCGGGCTTTCCACTGGGCGTCGACCAGCTTGCCGTCCGGGCCCAACAGCACCGACATGTTGATGACGTGGTCGGGCCATTCCTTGAGCTTGGCGTAGCAGCCGAAGGCGATGTAGCACTCGTAGCGCTTCGCGCGCTCGCCGATGACCGCGACCTCAGGGCCGTCCGGCAGCTCGAAGGCGATCTGGTTGAGCTCCTTGCGCGTCCAGGGCTGGAAGCCCTGCACCGGGAACTCGTGCATGCAGATGAGGTCGACCTTGCTGCCCCAGCGGCGCTCGTAGCCCCATTCCTCGGGCGAGTTCTGCGCGAGGTCGATCAGGCGCACCACGCGGTCGAGGTTGCGCTTGAGCGTGCGCGCCTTGTCGCGCACGTCCACGGAGAGCAACTGCGACTGGATGGCTGCGACGTTGATGAAGTCCTGCTTGAGCGGCACGGACTCGTACTTGCCGCGCTGCGCCACCTTGACCTCGCCCTCGCGGGGCGCGGCGGCGGGCTTGGGCGCGGCCTGCCCGGCGGCTTCGCCGGCCGCGAGCGCGGCGACGCTCGCGGCGGCGGCGCCGGTGAGCAGTGAACGGCGGTCGAGCGTGGTGTGCTTCTTCGGCATGGCGTGTGTACCCCCTGGTTCGTGGTCCGGTACGGGCAGGTTACGACGAAACCCCGCCGCCGGAGGCATCCGCGCCCGGCATCGTGGGGGCCTGACCGGCCTGCAGTTGGCGCGGCATCCCGAGCACGCCGCAATATTTGGCCTCGCAGGGCGCGCAGCGGCCCTCCGGCCGGCACCAGCGCAGGCTCTTGCCGTCGATGCGGCCCCAGAAGAGCCCCGCCGGGTCGGCATCGAACTCGCGCAGCAGCTCGATGAAGCTGCGGCTGGACGGCAGCGGACGGTAGCGGCGCATCGCGCCCGACCGGTCGGCGTGTTCCAGCGTCCAGCAGCCGCGCGCGGCCTGCCACCGCAGGCGCGCGACCGGCACGGCGCGCCGCGTGCCCGCCACGCCGAGGATGCGGCGATGCTCCTCGATCACCACGGCGTCGTGCGCCAGGCGATAGCCGATCGGCACGGCGTGGCGCGCGCTCGGCGGGCAGATGCGCGCGCAGTACGCATCGAGCAACCGCGTGACGAGCAGGCGGGTATGTTGGGGGATGCCGCTCACGGGCCTAGCCTAGCGCGGCGTGCGCGGCGGCCGC
>RFTM01000204.1 GCA_009923475.1 Gammaproteobacteria bacterium
GATCTGGGTGGAGAAGAACGGCGTCTCGCGCACGAAGGACTTGGTGCCGTCGATGGGGTCGACGAGCCACAGGCTCTCGGCGTCCATCGCATGCCGTCCGGTCTCCTCGCCGTAGAAGCCGTAGCCCGGGAAGCGCGCCGCGAGCACGCCGCGGATCGCCTCCTCGGCGCGGACGTCCGCCTCGGTGACGGGCGAACGGTCGGCCTTCACCGTGACGGCGAGGTTCTTGCGGTAGAGCTCGCGGATGACCTGCGAGGCGGCCTCGGCGGCCTCGAGCGCGGCTTGCAGTTCTGCGGACGGCACGAAATCGGCCTCGGTGACCGGGGTCGGGGTGATATCTTAAACCCCATGGGAAACCGCTTGAGCAAGATCTACACCCGTACCGGCGACGAAGGCACCACGGGCCTCGGCGACGGCACGCGCGTGCCGAAGGACGCGGCGCGCGTCGAGGCCTATGGCACGGTCGACGAGGCCAACAGCGCGATCGGCGTGGTGCTCGCGGTGCCCGGGCTGCCCGAGGCGGTGCGCCGCTGCCTCGTCGCGGTGCAGCACGACCTCTTCGACCTCGGCGGCGAGCTGTGCATCCCGGGCATGACGCTGGTCGCCGACGCCCAGGTCGAGAGGCTCGAGCAGGAGCTCGATGCTTTCAACGACCCGCTGCCGCCGCTCAAGGATTTCATCCTGCCGGGCGGCGGGCCGGCCGCCGCGGCCTGCCACCTCGCGCGCACCATCGTGCGCCGTGCCGAACGGCGGGTGTGGACGCTGTCGGCGCTGGAGGCGCAAGGCCCGCAACCGGTCTCGCCCGTGCCGGCGCGCTACCTCAACCGGCTCTCCGACCTGCTGTTCGTGGTGGCCCGCGTGCTCGCCCGCCACGAGAACGGCAGCGAGGTCATCTGGAAGCGCGAACGGGCCTGACCCCGCTCGCCGGACCGCGCGCGCGCGAAGGCGCGCCGTGATGCCCGGCTAGCGCCCGGCGACGGCGCGCTCGTCCACCTCGCTGCGGATCAGCAAGCCGACCAGCAGCGCCACCACGATCGCTGCGGCGAGCATCGCGAACGGCACCTGGTAGCTGCCGAAGCGGTCGAACAGCAGCCCGGTGACCCAACTGCCGAGGCCGACGCCCACCGACTCCATGAGGCTGATCGCGCCGTTGATGCGGCCGATCTCGCGCAGGCCGAAATTGTTGACCGCCAGCATGTTGTAGAGCGTGAACAGCCCACCCCAGCCGAGGCCGATGACCACCGCCGAGGCCACGACCCACTCGCGCTGCATGCTGGCGAGCCCGACCATGCCGACCAGCATGACGACCTGGCAGGCGGTGAAGACCTTGTGGCGGTCGATGTGGTCGGCCAGCCAGCCGATGCCGAACTTGGCGCTCATCGCCACCACGCTGAACAGGAACATCATCTTGCCGGCATCGGGCAGCGTGTAGCCGAAGCCCTTGTTGAGGTGCAGCACGAAATGCTGCACGAAGCTGAAGATGGAGTAGTACGCGAGGAAGCCCGAGACCGCGATCGCCCAGAAGGTGCGGGTGCGCAGCGCCTCCTTGAAGCTGAGTCCGTGCTGCTTGAGGTCGGCGACGGCCGCCGACTGGCCGACCGCCCGGTAGCCCGCCTGCGCCGGCGTGCCCTTGATGGCGACCGCGACCAGCAGCGCGAGCACCAGCGGCATGGCGGCGTTGTAGGTGAAGGCCTGCCGCCAGCCGAAGGCCTCGATGAGCGGCGGATTGACGAGCGGGAACACCGCGCTGCCGAGGCTGGTGCCGATCAGCGCGATGCCGATCGCGAGGCCGCGGTGCTTCACGAACCAGCTCGACACCAGGAAGATCACCGTCATCGAGCCGGCCGTGGACAACGCCAGCGCGAACAGCATGTGGATGGCGTAGAGCTGACGCAGCGCATCGCCCGACCAAGAGCCGTGGAACTTCCAGAGGAAGGCGAGCGCGAGCGCCGCGGCGATGCCGATCGCCGGGACCCGCCCGAGGCGCGGCAGCAGGCTGCCGAGCGCGACCACGAGCACCGCGGCGAGGCCGAAGGCCCCGAGCGTCGCGATGAGCAGGATGACGGGCGGCGCAGCGCCCTCGGCGAGCGCGGCATAGCCCAGGTACCCGAGCGTGAGGAGCCCGCTGCCGGCGATCAGCAGCCAGCGCGGGTTGACCTTGTCGATGAGGATGCCGACGAACGGCGCCATCAGCGCCGTCAGCACGAACTTGATGGTGTCGGTGAACTTGAAGGGGCCGCGCTCCCAGCCGAACTCGTCGAGCAGCGACGAATCGAAGATGGTGACGCCGGTGGCGGTCATGCCGTTCGAGAGGAACAGCGCCAGCATGCCGATCACGGCCACCAGCCACGGATACCAGGCGGGCGCCTCGCGCGGCGCGGTCTTGTCGTCCATCTTCACCCCCCCGTCGAGACCCCTGCGGCGCCCGCGCGCCACGGCGCGATGCGCTCCCAGTCGAAGTGCGGCCCGGGGTCGGTCTTTCGCCCCGGCGCGATGTCACTATGCCCCACCACCCCGCCCTGCGCGAGCGCGGGATAGGCCGCCTGCAGCGCGCGCAGCAGGCCGCGCAACGCCGCGTACTGTGCCGCCTCGTAGGGCTCCTCGTCCGTGCCCTCGAGTTCTATGCCCACGGAGTAGTCGTTGCAGGCCGCGCGGCCGCGCCACGACGACACCCCCGCGTGCCAGGCGCGGGCGTGGAACGGCACGAACTGGACCACGCCGCCGTCGCGCCGCACCACCGCGTGCGCCGAGACGCGCAGGCCCGTGATGCCGGCGAAGTAAGGGTGCGCGTCGGCGGGCAGGTCGCCGCAGAACAGGCGGTCTATCCAGGGACCGCCATAGCTGCCCGGCGGCAGGCTGATGCCGTGCACCACCACCAGTTCGGGCGGCTGCCCGGCCGGCCGCGCGTCGCGGTGCGGGCTCAGCACCTGGCGCACGCCCCGCAGCAGGCCGGTCGCGGCGTCGATGTGGAACTGGGGATCCTCGACCATGGCCGCTGATGATGCCAGAACGGCCGTGCGAGAATGGCGCCATGCCGACCACCAACGACGCCCTGCGCGCGCTCGACCTCGCGCATGTCTGGCATCCCTGCACGCAGATGAAGGACCACGAGCGGGAGATGCCGCTGGTGCCGCTGCGCGCCGGTCGCGGCGCCTGGCTGGAGGACTTCGACGGGCGGCGCTACCTCGACGCCATCAGCTCCTGGTGGGTCAATCTTTGGGGGCACGCCCACCCGCGCATCAACGAGGCGGTCAAGGCGCAGCTCGACGCCCTGCCGCACGCGATGTTCGCCGGTTTCACCCACGAACCGGCAGCGCGGCTCGCCGCCGAGCTCACGGCCGCCGCCCCGCCCGGCCTGACCCGCTGCTACTTCGCCGACAGCGGCTCGGCGGCGGTCGAGGTGGCGGTGAAGATGAGCTTCCACTTCTGGCGCAACGCGGGCCGGACCCGCAAGACCCGCTTCGTGACGCTCGCCAACAGCTACCACGGCGAGACGCTGGGCGCGCTGGCGGTGGGCAACGTCGAGCTCTACAAGGCGATCTACCGGCCGCTGCTGATGGACGTGATCACCGCGCCCGCGCCCGACACCGAGGGCGCCGCCGAGGCGCTGGAGGCGGTGCTGGCCGCGCAGGGCGAGGAGATCGCGGCGGTGATCCTCGAGCCCCTGGTGCAGTGCGCGGGGGCGATGCGCATGCACTCCCCGGAGTACCTGCGCCGGGCGCGCGCCGCCTGCGACCGCCACGGCGTGCACCTCATCGCCGACGAGATCGCGGTCGGCTTCGGCCGCACCGGACCGCTGTTCGCCTGCGGGCAGGCCGGCATCACCCCCGACTTCCTGTGCCTCTCGAAGGGCCTCACCGCGGGCTATCTCGCGATGTCGGCGGTGCTGACGCGCGAGGAGGTCTACCAGGCGTTCTACGACGACTTCCACAAGCTGAACGCCTTCCTGCACTCGCACAGCTACGCCGGCAACCCGCTCGGCTGCGCCGCCGCGCGGGCCTCGCTCGCGATGCTGCAGGAGCCGGGCGCCGACGCTGCGCGCGCGACGCTCGCCGCCACGCTCGGCGCCGCG
>RFTM01000205.1 GCA_009923475.1 Gammaproteobacteria bacterium
GTGAGCGACATCATGGTGCGGCCGTTGGTGTCGAAGGACAGCGTGCTCACCACCGGCAGGCCCGCGCTGCGCGCGCCCTCGATGGCGGCCTCGAGCTCCTCGCGCGACGACAAGGTCTCGATCCAGAGCACATCCGCGCCGCCCTCGGCGAGCGCGGCGGCCTGTTCGGCGAAGGCGGCGCGCGCATCGGCGATCGCCACCGGTCCGAGCGGCTCGAGTATCTCGCCGGTCGGGCCCATGCTGCCCGCCACCAGCACTTCACGGCCGGAGGCGTCCGCCACGGCGCGCGCGAGCTGCGCGGCCGCGCGGTTGAGCTCGCGGACGCGGTCCTCAGCCTTGTGCAGCTTCAAGCGGTAACGGGTGCCGCCGAAGGTGTTGGTGAGGATGATGTCCGCTCCGGCGTCCACGAAGCGCTGGTGCAGCAGCGTGATGCGGTCCGGGTGGTCCACGTTCCAGAGTTCAGGCGCATCGCCCGAGACGAGGCCCATCTCGAAGAGATTGCTGCCGGTGGCGCCGTCGGCGAGCAGGTAGGGGCGGCGGGACAGCAGGTCGGCGAGACGGGTGTTCATGTTCGGTCCTTGAGGGTCGTCCTTGAGGTGCGTCCGCGAGCCAAGGGGGGCTTCTGGCGGCATGCCGCATGGGGCGGTTCCAAGCCCCTGCGGGCCGGCATCTTAACGGAAGCGGGCCTTCGCGTCGCGGGCGGTCTTGCGTATCCTTGAAGGCATCCATCGCCCCGATGTCCGTCATGCTGAGGATTCTCCACATGCACCGTTCCGCGTTCCGCAAGCCGTCAACCAGCATGGCGTTCCCGGGCGGTATCCGCCGCATCGCGTGTTCCATATCGTGGATCTCCGCCATGTTCCTCGCAGCGGCGCCCGGCGGTGCGCAGGGCGTATCCAAGGCGTCTGCGCCGCCGCGCGAGGTGGTGGTGGTGCAGGCCGCCCGCGTGCTCGCGGAGCCGGGAAAGTCGCCGCGCGGCGTCACCAGCATCGTGATCGAGGACGGGCGCATCGTGGCCCTGCTCGAGGGTCGGCGGCCGGGTCCCGCCGGCGCTCGGGTCATCGATCTCGGCGACCGCTTCGTGCTGCCGGGCCTCATCGACAGCCATGTGCACCTCGATTCCGACGCGGGCGGACAGGAGGCGCTGCTCGAAGCCTTCACCTCCAGCCCGGGTCTTGATGCGCTGCGCGCCCAATGGAACGGCATGAAGACGCTTCGTGCCGGGTTCACGACGGTCCGCAATCTCGGCGACCCCAACGGCGCGACCTTGGCGCTTCGGGATGCGGTGGAGAACGGCTGGGTCATCGGACCGCGCATCATCGATGCGGGGCGCGCCATCTCGGTGACCTCGGGCCACATGGATGCCACCTTGAGCGTCGCCGAGGGTCTGCATCCCGGCATCGTGCAGGACAATCTCTGCGATGGCGCGGACAGCTGCCGCGAGGCGGTGCGTCGTCAGGTGCGACGCGGCGTCGATGTCATCAAGATCGCGACCACCGGCGGCGTCAACAGCCGCATCGGCGCCGGGCTCGGGCAGCAGATGTTCGCCGACGAGGTGAAGGCCGTGGTGGAGACCGCGCACCTGCACGGCAAGAAGGTCGCGGTGCATGCGCACGGCACCGACGGCATCAACGTCGCGCTGGCGGCGGGCGTCGACTCTATCGAGCACGGCACCATGCCGAACGACGAGACGCTGCGGCTTTTCCGGCAGGCCGGGGCTTTCTACGTGCCCACGCTCTCCACGGTCAACGGCTACCGCGAGCGCCTGGCGAAGGACCCGAACGCCTATCCGCCGGCGGTGCTGGAGAAGGTCAGATGGCGCCTCGAGGTCACGGGCAGAGCGCTCGAGCGGGCCGTGCCCGCCGGGGTCAAGATCGCCTTCGGCACCGACGCCGGGGTGTCCAAGCACGGCCGCAACGCCGACGAGTTCGAGCTGATGGTGCAGCACGGCATGACGCCCGCCACGGCCATCGTCGCCGCTACCCTGAACGCGGCCGAACTGCTCGGCGTCGCCAAGGAAGTGGGCGCGTTGCGCCCCGGCATGGCGGCGGACTTGGTCGCGGTATCGGGCGACCCGCTCAGCGATGTCACGGTCTTGAAGAAGATCGAGTTCGTGATGAAGGGTGGCCGGGTGGTGCCGCTCACCGAGTGACGGCCGGCCCGCCGCTCAACTGGTTCGAGAGGCCCCGTGGGCCGCCTGCCGCAGCCAGGCGTCGAAGTGCCCGGCCATCGAAGACGGCGCCATGAAGAGCCAGGCGTCGGGCAGGGCGGCCAACATCACGGGCACTTGCGCGATCAGCGTGACCGTCGCGCGGCCCGCCGGGAACACCGCCGGGTCGAGGTCGAGGCGGCAGCCTGCGGCCAGCCAGTCGCGCGCCCGAGGGTCGGAGACGCGCCAACTGGCACGCGCCGAAGAAAGATCGGTGACGGCGCCGGCGTCGCCGACCGCGCCCTCGCAGGCGGTGGCAAGGGTCCCCAGGGGCGCCGAGGCGGTCGGTTCCGCCGCCAGCAGCCAGCGTCCGGGACGGACCGAGGTCGCGAACCGCCCCGGCGCAGACCACAGCTGGCCGAGCGCAGGCAGCTCCCAACCGGCCGCGCGCAGGCGCTCCGTGAACGCGGCCTCGCTGCCCCGCCAAGGCGCCACCTGCACCAGGTCGAAGGGCAGGCGTTCAGGCGCGGACACGGGCGTTCTCCGGATCGAACCAGTGGGGCGTGATGATCTCGACCTCGGTCGACTCGCCATGCAGCGGCGAGACCGCGAGCAGGCGTGACCCGATGCGCCGCCGGCCGTCGGCCAGCAGCCCGAGGCCGACCCAGCCTTGGACCAGCACCGACGGCGTGCACGAGGTCACGTCACCGATGTTCTCTTTGGGGGCGGCAGGGTCGACGAGGATCGCGCCGGCGATGAGCTTGGCGTCGGTCCGGGTCGGTCGCAGCCCCACCAACTGGCGCCGTGTGGCTGAGGTGAGGCCGGGGCGACGGGCGAGCACGCGACCGACGTAGTCGCCGTCGGCCTTCAGCATGCGCTCGAAGCCGAGGTCGTGCGCGGTGGTGTTGCCGTCGAGTTCGGCGGTGGTCACATGGCCTTTCTCGATGCGCAGCGTGTTGAGCGCATCGACACCGTAGGGCAGCACGCCGAGCGGCCGGCCGGCGGCCAGCAGCGCGTTCCAGACCTCGTCGGCACGGTCGGTCGGCACCGCCACCTCGTAGGCGAGCTCGCCCGAGAACGAGATGCGGAAGAGCCGGCCGCGCACGCCGGCGATGCGCGCGGGCAGGGCGGCCATGAAGGGCACGACGCCGCCCGACAGGTCCTGCTCGGGCATCACCCGTTGCAGCAGCTCGCGCGCCCGCGGCCCCGCGATCGAGAACTGCGCCCATTGGTCGGTGACATCGGTGAGCACCACGTCCCACTCGGGATGCACCACCTGGTGCTGGAACTCGAGGTGCTCCAGCACGGCCGTGTGGTTGGCGGTGGTGGTGGTGAGCAGGAAGTGCCGGTCACCGAGCCGTGAGGTGGTGCCGTCGTCGAGCACGCAGCCGTCCTCGCGCAGCATGATGCCGTAGCGCGCCTTGCCCACGGCGAGCGTCGAGAAACGGTTGGCGTAAACATGGTCGAGGAACCGCGCGGCGTCGGGACCCTGCACATCGATCTTGCCGAGGCTGGACGCATCGCCGACGCCGACCGCCTCGCGCACGGCGCGCGACTCGCGCAGCACCGGCTCCCAACCCGGCGTCTTCGAATACACGAGCGGTCGCAGCCAAAGCCCCGCCGGCACGAAGGTCGCGCCGCAGGCGACATGCGACTCGTGCGCGGGGAACTTGCGCACCGGGCGCAGGTGCTCGCCGGTGTTGGTGTTCACGATCCAGAACCCGGCGGCGCGCATGTCGGCAACGCTGGCAGTGTCATAGGGCCACGCTGGCACAGGCCCGTCCAGAGGCTCCAGATCGACGTCGACCCAGTAGACGCTGAATCCCTCGTCGTCGATGAAGGCCGCCCGGCGGCGGCGCAAGACGAGGCTTTTTACGGTGTCGAGAAGCATACGAAAAAAGAT
>RFTM01000206.1 GCA_009923475.1 Gammaproteobacteria bacterium
TCGGGGAGGCCTCCCCGACCAAGGTCTCGCCGTTCACCGCAAGACGGGGCGCCGCTGCGGCCGAGGACCCTGTTGCGACCTGCAGCGCGCAAAAAAACACCAGCAGCGCCGGCAGCCCGATGATCCTGCGTTTCCCGGCCAAAGTCGCCCCCGTCCGTCACCGACCCGCGGCTATAATCCGCGCCCCTCCCGGTCGACGCAAGGACGACCCACACCATGCCGGCAAGCCTGATCGCGAGCACTTGGCCGTTGCTGCTCGGCATGGGCATCCTGATGCTCGGCGCCGGCCTGCAGTCCACCCTGCTCGGCGTCCGCGCCCAGGCCGAGGGTTTCCCGACCGCGGCCATCGGCGTGGTCATGTCCTGCTACTACGTCGGCTTCCTGGTGGGGACGACGCTTGCGCCGCGGCTCATCCGGGGTGTGGGACATGTGCGGGTGTTCTCGGCCTTCGCCGCGGTCGCCGCCGCCTCCACGCTCTGCCAAGCGGTGTTCGTCACGCCCGTGGTCTGGGGTGCGATGCGTCTCGTCACCGGCGTCTGCCTCGCCGGCATCTACGTCGTCGCCGAAAGCTGGCTCAACGACCGCGCCACCCAGGAGACGCGCTCGCGGCTGCTCGCGCTCTACATGGTCGTGCTCTACGGCGGGTTGGGCGCCGCGCAGTTCCTGCTGCTGGTGTCGGACCCCGGCAGCGACACGCCCTTCATGCTGGTCGCCGCGCTCGTCTGCCTCGCGATCGTGCCGCTCGTGCTGTCGGCGCACGGCGCACCCGCCGTCGACACGCCGCGCGGCGTGCGCTTCCGCGACCTCTACCGGCGCTCGCCGCTCGGCGTCGTCGCGGTCATCATGTCCGGGCTCATGAGCTCGATCGTGTTCTCGCTGGGCCCGGTCTACGCACGGCAGAGCGGCATGGACGACGCGGCCATCGCGGTCTTCATGGCAGGCAGCATCCTCGCCGGCGTGTTGACCCAGTATCCGGTCGGCATGCTCGCAGACCGCCTCGAGCGCCGGGCCGTGATCGCCGGCGTCTCCGGCCTCGCCGCGGCGCTCGGGTGCTGGCTCGCCCTGTGGCACGGCACGCCGGGCATCACGCTGTTGCTCGCCGCCTCGCTCATCAGCGGCCTCGTGCTGTCGGTGTATTCGCTCGGCGTCTCGCACGTCAACGACCGCCTCGAGACCTCGGAGATGGTGGCGGCAAGCAGCGCGTTGCTGCTGCTCAACGGCGCCGCAGCGGTGGTCGGTCCCATCGTCGGCGGCGTGCTGATGGAACGGCAAGGCGTCGACGCCTACTTCGCCACCTTGGCCGTCATCGCCGCTGCGCTCATGGTGTTCTGCGTGTGGCGACGGACCCGCCGGGCGCCGGTCCCGCGCGAGCAGCGCGGCCCGTTCATCAAGGCGCAGCCGGAGACCACCGCCGTCACCGACGAGTCCCAGTGGCGCGACCCTGCCGAGCGCAAGGCCGGCTGATTGCCGCGCCGGGCGCCGGAGCCTTACACTCTCGGTCGCTTCATGAGCCCCCCCTCCGGCAAAGACGACTCCCGACGAACGCGCGCCTTCCGCGGGAGCGGACGCTACTCGTCCTTGCGCCTGCTGCGTGAGGCGCTGGGCGGCCACCAGGGCTGGACCCGCGCTTGGCGCAAGGCCGAGCCCCGCAAGGAGTATCAGGTCGTCATCGTCGGCGGTGGCGGCCACGGTCTTGCCACGGCCTACTACCTCGCCAACCACTTCGGCATCACCGATGTGGCGGTGCTCGAAAAAGGCCCGATCGGCCTCGGCAACGTCGGCCGCAACACCACCATCATCCGCTCGACCTATTTCCGGCCGGAGAACATCCGCTTCTACGACTTCTCGCTGCAGCTCTGGGAAGGGCTGGAGCAGGAACTCAACTTCAACGCGATGGTGAGCCAGCGCGGCGTGGTCTACACCTACCACACCGACGGCGCACGCGACCACATGACCCGCCGCGCCAACGACATGCGGCTGGCCGGCGCCGATTGCGTCGAGCTCGACCGGGCGGCGCTCAAGGCCCTCGTCCCGCCGATCGACCTCGACAACGCGCGCTTCCCCATCATGGGCGCGTTCATGCAGCCGCGCGGCGGCACGGTGCGGCATGACGCCGTCGCCTGGGGCTACGCGCGCGGCGCGTCCGAGGCCGGCGTCGACATCATCGAGCATTGCGAGGTCACGGGCCTGCGCCAGGCCGGAGGGCGCGTCACGGGGGTCGAGACCACGCGCGGCTTCATCGGCGCCGGCACGGTCTGCCTCGCGGTGGCCGGGCATTCATCGCACCTCGCGGGCATGGCCGGGATACGCCTGCCCATCGAGACCCATGCGCTGCAGGCCTTCGTCAGCGAATCCATCAAGCCCTTCCTCGACGTGGTGCTGCTCTACGGCGCGGGGCATTTCTACATCAGCCAGTCCGACAAGGGCGGCATGGTGTTCGGCGGCGCCATCGACGCGCACAACACCTATGCGCAACGCGGCACGCAGTGGATCGCCCAGGAGGTCGCGGCCGAGGGCGTGGCGCTGCTGCCCGCGCTCGCCCGCCTGCGCGTCCTGCGGCAATGGGCGGGCGTGATGGACATGACGATGGACGGCTCCCCCATCATCTCCAAGCTGCCGCTCGACGGCCTCGTCATGAACGGCGGATGGTGCTACGGCGGGTTCAAGGCGATCCCGGCGGGCGGATATACCGCGGCGCACCTGATCGCGCACGGCGAATCGCATCCGCTGACGACCCACATGGATGTCGACCGCTTCGCCGAGGGACGCACCGTGGACGAACCCGGCACGGGACCTTTCCCGTGGGCGCATTGAGGTCCCGCGCGCCATGTTGAGGATCGACTGTCCCCACTGCGGCCTGCGCGACGAGGTCGAGTTCCGCTACCGCGGCGACGCCGGCGTGCGCCGGCCGGCAGCCGACGCCGACACCGCGGCCTTCGTGGCCTATGTCTACGAGCGTTCCAACCCGCGCGGTTGGCACCACGAATGGTGGTATCACGCCGCCGGATGCCGCCAGTACCTGCAGGTCTGGCGTCACACGGTGACCCACGCCATCCATGCGGTCGGCACCGCGACCGACACGGTCACCCCGCCCGCCGAGGCGCAGCGACCATGAGCGGCCCGCAGCGCATCACCGCAGGCGCGCTCACCGACGCCACGCGCCCCGTGGAGTTCGAGTTCGACGGCCGGACCTTGCGCGGCCTCGCCGGCGACACCGTCGCCTCGGCGCTGCTCGCCAACGGCGTGCGGCTCGTGGGACGCAGCTTCAAGTATCACCGCCCGCGGGGCATCGTCACCGCAGGCCCCGAAGAACCCTGCGCGCTCATCGATGTGCTCGGCGCCGAAGGTCCGGCGCCCAACCGTCCGGCGACCATCGTCGAGATCGCGTCGGGACTGCGCGTCGTGAGCCAGAACCGCTGGCCGTCGTTGTCGTTCGACCTGATGGCGGTCAACGGCCTGTTCGCCCCGCTCTTCAGCGCCGGCTTCTACTACAAGACCTTCATGCGGCCGGCTTGGGCCTGGGAGCGCATCTTCGAACCGGCGATCCGTCGCGCTGCCGGTCTCGGCGAACTCGACGGCGCGCGCAGCGCCCCCCTCGACCACGGCGAAGAGACCGTGCACGACCACACCGATGTGCTCGTCATCGGCTCGGGCGCAGCAGGCTTGGCCGCGGCGCGTCGACTGGCCGGTTCCGGCTTGCGCGTGATGCTGCTCGAGCGCGATGTGACGCTCGGCGGTGGCACGCTGCTCGATCCGCGTTGGGCCGCCTGGCGCAGCGAGGCCCTGCAAGTCCTCCGTTCCGACCCCCGCCTGCGCATCCTCACCCGCACGCAGGTCATCGGCGCTTACGACCACGGCGTGTTCGCCGCGGTGGAGGCGCTGCCCGCGGCCGACGGCGACGGACGCCATCCTCCGCGCGAACGCATGCGTGTCATCCGCGCGCGGCGCGTGCTGCTCGCGACCGGTGCCAATGAGCGCTGGATCGCCTGTCCCGGCAACGACCGTCCGGGCGTGATGCTCGCTGGCGCCGCCCTCGCCTACCTGCGCCGTT
>RFTM01000207.1 GCA_009923475.1 Gammaproteobacteria bacterium
CGCGGCGGCGCGCTCGGCGCCGAGCGGCTCCGTGGCGACGATGTAGGTGCCGACGCCCATGATCTTGCGCGCGAGCGCGGGCGCGAACGGGCCGAGCCAGGCGTTGCCGCAGAGCGCGATCGAGCGGCAGCGCACGCGCCCCGCGGCGGTCGTGACCGCGAACCCGCGCGACGCGCCGCCCGCGACCCGCGCGTACGAGAGCGCGCGGCTGTCCTCGAAGATGCGCACGCCCGCGCGTTCGGCCGCGGCGGCGAGACCCTGGGTGTACTTGAGCGGATGCAGGTGGCCGCCCGCGCTGTCATAGGTGCCGGCGATGTAGCGCTCCGAGGCCACGGTGGCCCGCAACTCCTCGCGCTCGACCATGCGGATGCTGTCGTAGCCGTGCTCGCCGTGCAGCGTCGCGACCTCCTCGCGCAGCTCGCGTTCCTGCCGCAGCTTGATCGCCACGTGCATCTGACCCTCGCGCAGGTCGCAGTCGATGCCGTGGCGGGCGATGAGCTCGCGCTGCAGGCGCAGCCCCTCGACGGAGATGTCCCAGATGCGCCGCGCGTCGGCATCGCCCACCAGGGACCGAAGCTTGTGCTGCCCGCAGGCGACGCCGGGGATGGCCTGGGCGCCGCTGCGGCCCGAGGCGCCCCAGCCGATGCGGTGCGCCTCGAGCAGCGCCACTCGCTGGCCCCGTTCGGCGAGGTGCAAGGCGGTCGCGCAGCCTGCGATGCCGCCGCCGACCACGCAGACGTCCGCCACGATGTCGCCCTGCAGCGCCGCCCGCGGCGGTTGCGGCGGGGTCGAGGCGGCGTACCAGGAGTCGATATGGCCCGTCGCGCTCAGATCGCGCCCATGTACCACTCGATCTCGAGCGGCGTCACATAGGAGTTGAAGTCGTCGAGCTCGGCCTGCTTCACCGTCGCGTAGAGGTCGCGGAACGGGCGGCCGAGGTAGGACGCGGCGAAGTCGCTGGTGCGGAACCGCTCGATGGCGGTGGCCCAATGCGAGGGCAGGGGCGTGCCGCCCTCGCGGTAGGCGTTGCCGCGCACGGGCGGCGGCGGTTCGAGGCCCTGCGAGATGCCGTGGTGGATGCCGGCGAGCAACCAGGCTGTCACGAGGTAGGGGTTGGCGTCGGCGCCCGCGAGCCGGTGCTCGATGCGGCGGTTGGCCGCATCGCTAGGCGGCAGGCGCACCGCCGACCCGCGGTTGTTGACCGACCACGAGGGCGTCATCGGCACGTAGGCCTCGGGGCGGAAACGGCGGTAGGAGTTGGGGCCGGGCGCGCAGATCGCCGTGCCCTCGCCCAAGGTCGCGAGCACGCCGCCGATGGCGTGGCGCAGTTCGCTGCTCTCGATGCGCAGGCTGCCCGCGCCGTCATCGGCCGGCTCCGGGCACTCGAAGATGTTGCGGCCCGCGGCATCGAGCACGCTCGCGTGCACATGCAGCCCCGAACCGGCCATGTCGCGGTAGGGCTTCGGCAGGAAGGTGGCGTCCCAACCGTGCTCGCGCGCCACGCTGCGCACCACGCGCTTGAAGCGCAGCGCCTCGTCGCAGGCGCGCAGCGCGTCGGCGCGGTGGGCGAGGTTCACCTCGAACTGCCCGGGGCCGTATTCGGCGAGCGCGGAGGTCGAGGGGATGCCCTGGGCGCGGCAGACCGTGTCGATGCGCGCGAGCACCGCCGAGTATTCGTCGAGGTCGGTCATCGCGTTGATCTGCGTGCGGAACTCGCGGCGGCCGGCCCGCGGCAGCGGCGGTGGCTGCGGCTGCCCGGCGGCCGTGCGCTCGCGGTCCACGAAATAGAACTCGTACTCGATGGCGACCACGGGCGTGAGGTTCAGGCGGTGGAACCGGTCGAGCACCTTGACCAGCACATGCCGCGGATCGCCGAAGAACGGCCGGCCGTCGGGTTCGTACATCGAGACCTGCAGCTGCGCCACGCCGTCCTGCTGCCAAGGCACCGGCACCAGCGAATGGGGCAGGGGTCGGCAAGGGCGGTCGGCGTCACCCTCGTCGAAGCCGAGACCGGTCGCCTGCACCGTGCCGCCGAGCACGTCGAGGGCGAACATCGACCCGGGCAGCAGCATCCCCGAACGGAAGACGCCGGCGATGGCGTCGCGGTCGATGCGCTTGCCGCGCTCGACGGTGTTCAGGTCGTTGAGGAAGACGTCGAAGAACCGCGTCCCGGGGTGCTCTTGGAGGAAGGCGGCAAGTTCCGGGGCGTCGGGAGAAGTCATCGAGGCAGGATACGGGGCAGGACCCTCCACGGCAAGTTGGGGCAATTCATATAACAAATGGAATCATGGGGTTACAGATAAAACCTCGGGGGTGAGTCAGGCAAGAAGCCCGCCGCTGTGGTCTAATGGACCCTCGGTAGGCAGTGCGCCTGCCGCCTTCGGTGTCCCATGTCTGCCCGCCCTGTCATCGGTATCCCCGCCGACCGTCGCATGGTCGGCCCGCACCCCTTCCACATGGTGGGGGAGAAGTACGCGGCTGCGGTCACGCAAGCCGCCGGCGGGCTGCCGCTGCTGATCCCGGTGCTGCCCGATCCGCTCGCGCAGCGCGATGTGCTCGATACGCTCGACGGTCTGCTGTTCCCGGGCAGCCCCTCCAACGTCGAGCCCCATCACTACGAGGAAGGGCCGAGCCGCCCGGGGACGCTGCACGACCCGGAGCGTGACGCCACCACCTTGCCCTTGGTGCGGGCGGCGCTGGCCGGGGGCCTGCCGCTGCTCTGCATCTGTCGCGGCTTCCAGGAGATGAACGTCGCTCTCGGCGGCAGCCTTTGGCAGCACGTCGAGGAGGTGCCGGGCCTGCGCGACCACCGCGAGGACAAGTCGCTGCCTCTCGAGGTGCAGTACGGTCCCGCGCACGAGGTCACCTTGGAGCCGGGCGGCCTGCTGCAGCAGCTCGCGGGGGGCGCGGAGCGCGTCGCCGTGAACTCGCTGCATGGACAGGGCGTGAAGCGTCTCGCGCCCGGCCTGCGCGTCGAAGCGCGCGCGCCCGACGGCCTCATCGAGGCCTTCGTCCCGGAGGGCGCGGGGGCTTTCGCGCTCGCGGTGCAGTGGCACCCCGAGTGGAAGGTGATGGACAACGTTTTTTCCCGTGCGCTGTTCGCCGCTTTCGGCGATGCGGCGCGCGAGCGCGCGGCCCGCCGGGCGGCGCGATACCGAGGCTAAGACCATGTCAGACCAGATCGAACAGTTCTTCCGCGAATACGGTATCCAGGAAGTGGAGGCCATCGTCCCCGACATGGCCGGCATCGCGCGCGGCAAGGTGATGCCCGCCCAGAAGTTCCAGGGGGACCAGGGCATGCGCCTGCCCGAGAGCATCTTCCTGCAGACCGTGACGGGCGATTACCCCGAGGAGACCTCCTCGGCGATGAGCCCCGCCGAGATCGACATCATCCTGAAGCCCGACCCGCGCACCGTGCGTCGCGTGCCCTGGACGGCGGAGCCCACCGCGCAGGTGATCCACGACTGTTTCTATGCCGACGGTCGGCGCGTGACGATGGCGCCGCGCGAGGTGCTGAAGCACGTGCTCGACCTGTACGCGCAGAAGGGCTGGGACCCGGTCGTCGCGCCGGAGCTCGAGTTCTACCTCGTCGAGCCCAACATCGACGCCGACTACCCGCTGAAGCCCCCGATCGGCCGTTCGGGCCGCGCGGAGCCCGGCCGCCAGTCGTACAGCATCGCGGCGGTCAACGAGTTCGACCCGCTGTTCGACGATGTCTACCAGTTCTGCGAAGACCAGGACATCGCCATCGACACCCTGATCCACGAGGACGGCCCGGCGCAGATGGAGATCAACCTGCTGCACGGCAACGCGCTCGACCTCGCCGACCAGGCGTTCATGTTCAAGCGCACCGCGCGCGAGGCGGCGCTGCGCCACAAGATGTACGCCACCTTCATGGCGAAGCCGCATGCCAAGGAGCCGGGCAGCGCCATGCACATCCACCAGAGCATCGTCGACCGCCAGACGCGCAAGAACGTGTTCTCGGGCAAGGACGGCACGCCGACCCAGCTCTTCTTCTCGCATATCGCCGGC
>RFTM01000208.1 GCA_009923475.1 Gammaproteobacteria bacterium
TGAGCATGCCAATTACAAGGCGTCTCTCTTGGGTGCTCATGCCCCCTCAGCAACCTGAAGCGTTGCGTACAGCTCCGTGAGACGCGCCGCCTGCGCCTCCCAGTTCCAGCGTGTTGCTGCAGCGCGAATACATCGGGCACGAAGGTCGGCACGATCGCTTGGGCTCATGCTGAGAATCGAGTGAATGGCGTTGGCGACCTCTTGTGGATTTGTCGGGTCACAGACCGCACCGAGTGGGCCGTCGGGGTCGCTGAGAAGTATGTCGCGCATGGTTGCGAAGTCGCTGCCGATTACAGGAACCCCTGCGCCAATCGATTCAAAGAGCTTGTTTGGTGTGGAGATGCGGTGATTGAGCGTGCTCGGCAGCACGGTGCACCGGCCGAAGGCGGGCGAGGTGGTGTTCCGCCGCGACGACTACACCAACTCTTTCTACACGATCCTCGAGGGCAGCGTGGAGATCGAGGTCGGAGAGGAGGACGCGACGCGGCGCATCACCCTCGAGGCCGGCCAGTTCTTCGGCGAGGGCAGCCTGCTGTCCGGCCGCCGCCGCTCCGCCACCGTGCACGCAGGCCGTGACTGCACGCTGATCGAGTCGCCGCGCCGCGACATCATGAAGCTCATGAACTCGGTGGAGGCGGTGCGCGCGGTGGTCGACCGGCTGTCCGTGCTCCGCGCCATCCAGACGGGTTTCGCGCCCGGCGTGCCGCTCTCGGCGCTGGAGCCGATCGCCTCGCGCGCGAAGCTCAACCGCTACAAGAGCGACGAGCGCCTGTTCACCGAGGGCGACGACGGCGACACGCTGCACCTCATCCGTCGCGGCTCGGTGTCGGTCTCGCGCCAGGTCGGCGGGCGCGAAGTGGTGGTCTCCTACGTGGCCGCCGGCAACACGTGCTGCTGATCGACGAATCGCTGTGCGTCGGCTGCGACGACTGCGAGAAGGCCTGCGCGGCGACCCACGGCGGCACCTCGCGCCTCGACCGCGCCGCCGGGCCGACCTTCGCCAACGTGCATGTCCCGACGTCGTGCCGCCACTGCGAGAACCCGCACTGCATGAAGGACTGCCCGCCGGACGCCATCCGGCGCACGCCGAACGGCGAGGTCTACATCCGCGACAACTGCATCGGCTGCGGCAACTGCGAGCGCAACTGCCCCTATGGCGTGATCCACATGGCCGGCCCCGCGCCGGCGCAGCCGGGCCTCTTCTCCTGGCTGCTGTTCGGCGGCGGTCCCGACGCGCAGGGCGACGCGGACCACGGCGCGTCCGGCAAGGCGAAAGCGCCGAAGAAAGCCGTCAAATGCGACATGTGCAAGGACCAGTCGGGCGGCCCGGCCTGCGTGCGCGCCTGTCCGACCGGCGCCGCGCTGCGCGTCAGCCCGGCCGAGTTCATCGACTTCGTCAACGCGTCGGCGGCGGAGCGCTGAGCGTGCACCAGTCCTTCCTCGACCATGCCGGCCGGCGCTACCTGAAGGCGGCGCTGGCGCTGTGCGCGGCGTCCATCGCGCTCTACCTGTGGCACGACCCGCGGTCGCCGCCCAACGGCGGCACCTGGCTCGGCTACACGCTGGGCGGCATCGGCGCGGCGCTCATCCTGTGGCTGACCGCGCTCGGCATCCGCAAGCGCAGCTATTCGTCGGCGCTGGGCACGGTGCAGGGCTGGGTGAGCGCGCACGTGTACCTCGGCCTGTCGCTGGTCATCGTGGCCACGCTGCATGCCGGGTTCCAGTTCGGCTGGAACATCCATACCCTCTGCTATGCGCTGATGGTGGTGGTGATCGTCTCGGGCCTGGTGGGGGTGGTGCTGTACCGGCGGTACCCCGAGCAGATGTCGCGCAACCGCGCCCAGCAGACGCAGGACGGCATGCTCGAGGAGATCGCCGAGCTCGACGCGCGCGCGCTGCGCATCGCCAAGCAGCTGCCGCCGGAGTTCGACGCCGCGCTGCGCGCCAACATCGCGGGCACGCGCATCGGCGGCGGCGCGCTCGCCATCCTCTCGGGGCGCGACCGCTCGACGTTGACGCTGCCGGGCGCGGCCACGGCGGACAACGCCGGGCAGGGCCGCATGCTCGACTGGCTCGGCGGGCAGCTCTCGCGCAGCGCCGACGCGGAGCGCTCGCGGCTCGTCAACGACCTGCTCTCGGTCATCGGCGCGCGCCGCGGGCTGCTGCGCCGGCTGCAGCGCGACGCGCGGCTGCGCGGATGGCTCGAGGCCTGGCTCTACGTCCACGTCCCCGTCACCTTCGCGCTGCTCGGCACGCTGGTCGCGCACGTGGTCAGCGTGTTCCTCTATTGGTGAGCCGGCGATGCGCATCCTGATACGGCAAGTCACCCGCGGCGCAGGCGATGCGGTGTCGGTGCGCGAGCGCGCCTTCGAGGACGGCCTGGTCAGCATCGGCCGCGCCACCGACCAGTCGCTGCAGGTCAACGATCCCCGCATGCAGCTGCAGCATGCGCAGGTCCGGGCGAGCGGCGCCGGCTTCATGCTGACCTGCCAGCCGCCGGCGCAAGCGACGGTCAACGACGAGGTGGTGCGCAGCGCCCGGCTCGTGCCCGGCGACGTGGTGCTGCTCGGCGCGTTGCGCATCAGGGTCGGCGAGCCGGCGGCGCCCGGCGAGCTGCTGCTGACGGTGGAGCAGGCGGCCGCCGAGACACCGCCCGAGGCGGAGCCCGCGGCGCCGGTGCTGACGCTGGCCGCCGCGGGGTGGCGCAAGCGGCCCTGGGCGTGGGGTCTTTTCCTCGCGTCGCTGCTCGGCGCGCTGGCGCTGCCGTGGGCGGCAGGCTGGCCTTCCGACGCGAACTGGAGCTCCGGCCCGCTGCACAGCGCGCATGCGTCGCTGGAGCAGGACTGCAAGGCCTGCCACGCCAAGCCCTTCGAGCGCGTGCGCAACGGGGCCTGCCTCGATTGCCACGCCGAGAACCTGCATCGGCACCTGCCGGCGGACCATCCGGCCGCGGCGAGCTTCGAGGCGGCGCGCTGCACCGATTGCCATGTCGAGCACGACGAGCCCTCGCACCTCGTGCAACGGGACTCGCGCACCTGCACCGATTGCCACGCGGAGCCGATGAAGCACGGCGCGCGCGAGGGCGCGCAGCCGGTCACCGATTTCGCCCGCCAACACCCGCCGTTCCGCATCACCGCCGTCGCCGTCGAGACCCCGCCGTCCGGCCTCAAGTTCACGCACGCCGCACACCTCGACCCGAAGGGCATCAAGGCCCCCGACGGCAAGGTGGTGATGGGCTGCGCCGACTGCCACGCGCCCGATGCGGGGGGTGCGGGTTTCGCACCGGTCAAGATGGAGACGCACTGCGCGTCCTGCCACCGGCTCGACTTCGACCCGGCGGAGCCGGAGCGCGCGGTGCCGCACGGCGATCCGGCCGAAGCGCTGCGCACGATCGTCGGCCACTACAGCGCGCGCTATCTCGGCGGCTATGCGGACCCGAAGGCAGCGACGGACAAGGTGGCGCTGCCGCCCGGCATCGACGTCGCGCCCGCCGCGCGCGCGCGGCTGCTCGGCCAGGCGCGCGAGCGCGCGCTGCAGGTGGCAGGCGACCTCTTCGAACGCCGCGCCTGCGCCGATTGCCACGAGGTGCGCCGCGAGGGCACGGCCGCCGAGCCGGTCTGGAAGGTGACGCGCGTCGCGCTGCGCGATGCGTGGATGCCGCATGCGCGTTTCGACCACGCCAAGCACGGCACGTCGCTCACGCCCTGCAGCACCTGCCACGCGGCCGGGACATCCGAGAAGGCGGGCGATGTCCTCATGCCGCCCATCGAGACCTGCCGCGACTGCCATGGCGGCGAGCGCGGCGAGGCGGCGCCCGTCGCGGCGGCGCGGGCCACGGCCGCGGCAACACCTGGTTCATCGACGAGGGCGGCCGCAGCTTCGCGCTGCGCCATTACCGGCGGGGCGGCTTCGCGGCCCGCCTGTCCGAGGACCGTTTCCTCTACACCGGCGAGCTCGCGTCGCGGCCGATCAGCGAGTTCCTGCTCAATGTCCGGCTTCATGCGCTGGACCTGCCCGTGCCCGCCCCCATC
>RFTM01000209.1 GCA_009923475.1 Gammaproteobacteria bacterium
CCCGTGCAATACGTCAGCTATCGGCCCGAGTATGTGCCGTTCCACTGGCGGCACTTCTGGAACTTCGGCGGCGGCACACTCGCGGATTTCTGGTGCCACTTCGCCGACCTCGCGCACTGGGCGCTGGATTTGAAGTATCCGCTGACCGTGGAGGCCGAAGGTCCTGCCGTGGACCCCGAGCTGGTGCCTGTTGATCTCAAGGTCCTTTACGAATACCCCGCGCGTGGCCAGCAGCCGCCGGTCAAGCTCACCTGGTATCAAGGCAAGTATCGCCCCGAACAAGAACTCGGCCCGCTGCTGGACAAGTGGAAAGGCGGCGGCGTGCTCTTCGTCGGCCTCGAACGCTGGCTCTACGGACGACGCACCACCGACCGGATCACCTGGGCCATCGCCTTGCCCATCGGCACGTTGACGAGCTCGCGCGTCGTGCGCCACGCGCCCAGCTCGGCCGCGCCGAGGAGGCCTGCAGCGCGGCCGACACCTTCCTCGAGCGCCACCCCGACGACCGGCAGGTGCTGGCGGCGGCGGCGCTCGCGCTGCAGGCGGCCGGGTACGAGGACGAAGCGCGGCAGATCGCAGACCCGCCGCGCATGGTCACGGTGCACGACCATGCCGATGGCGTGCTGACGACCTCGCTGCGCGCCGAGCTCGCGGCGCTCGTCGAACGGGACCCGTCCGCGCGCGACGACCCCTTCGGCAAGGCGACCCGCAGCGGCCGCCAGACCGGCGAGCTCGACCCGGCGGCGCATCCGGCGCTGCTCGCGCTCGAGGCGCTGCTGCTCGACATCTTGCGCGCCGCGGCGCCCGACGGGCGTGCCGCGGGCGACATCGCGCTGCGCATCTGGGGCGTGAAGCTCACGGCGGGCGGCGCGCAGTCGCCGCATCATCACCCGCTCGGCGAGATGAGCGGCGTGGTCTACCTCGGGTTGCCGGAGGGCATGCAGGACCGCGACCCCGAAGCGGGCGCGCTCGCCTTCGGGCGACCGCCGGCGCGCGTCATCACCCCGCGACCCCCGGCCGAGCATGTGGTGCTGCCCGCACCCGGCCGCATCGCGCTCTTCCCCTCGCACCTCTGGCACTGCACCCGGCCGTTCACGGCCGAGGGCACGCGCATCAGCCTCGCTTTCGACGCGGTCTACGCGCGCGGACCGGCGACGGCGCCGTACGCTTGAGCGTCGCCTCGCCGTCGCCGCGGTAACGCCGCGACGCGCCGCGCAGCTCCTTCGCCACTTGCGCGCGCAGCGCCGGTGGACCGAGCACCTCGACCTCGGCGCCGTAGCGCAGGATGTCCATCTGCAGTTCGATCGCGTGGCGGAACGGCACCTTCAGCAACAGGCCGCCGTCCGGCAGGCGCTCATGCTTCTGCTGCGGATGCCAGGGCTCGTCGGCGACCCAACGCGCGGCGGCGGCGCTGAAGCGCAGCCGTGCGACCTGGTCGGCCTCGCCCTCGAAGATGCCGTAGCCGCTGGAGAGCCGTTTCTCGAGCAGCGCCTCGGGGACCGCATGGGCCGCGGCCTGCACGACCTCGGCATCGGCGATGCGGTCGATGGAGAACACCCGCAGGTCGTCGCTGTGATGGCACCACGCCGCGAGGTACCAGTTGCTGCGGTAGAAGGTGAGGCGCGCGGGCGAGACCTCGCGCCGCGTGTCGGCCTCGCGGCTGCGGCTGCGGTAGCCCATCCGCAACCGCCGCTGCGACTGCAGCGCGCCGAGCACCGCGGCGAACACCGCCTCGTCGACGCTGCGGTTCTGCGGCAGCGACAGCTTGATGCGGTTGCGCAGCTGCCGGGCGCCGGTCGGCCGGCGGAACAGCAGCCGCTGCAGGTGGGCGCGCAACTTGGCGGTCTCGCTGCGGAACGTGCCGGGCGGGATCTGCTCGAGGATCTCGTTGGCGGTGAGCAGGGCCGAGAGCTCCTGCGCCTTGTAGGTGGCGCCCCCGCGCGGGGTGGTGAGCGCCGCGCTGCGGTCGAGCAGGTAGCCGCCCCCCTCGCGGTCGAAGCGCACCGGCAGCTGGGCGGAGTCTCGCAGGTAGGCGACGAGCCGCTTGACCGTGGCGCGCGACACGCCGAGCGAGCCGCAGAGCTGGTCGGTCGAGAGCGGCGCCCGCGCGCCCTCGAGCAGCGCCTGGATCTCGGTCACCCTCTGGTGGCTGGGCATCGACAAAGTATATCCGTCCGCACGCTCCGCGGGTGTAGGCTCCGCCCATGAGCACCCGCACATCGCGCACAGCCCGCACACCCCGGACCCCTCGCAACGCCCGGAGCTGGGACCTCATCGTCATCGGCGCGGGCTCGGCCGGCCTGCCGCTCGCCATCCGCGCCGCCGAGCGCGGCGGACGCGTGCTGCAGCTCGAGGCGGACACGCGCATCGGCGGCACGCTGCACTGGTCCTCCGGCCAGATGAGCGCCGCCGGCACCCGTCTGCAGGCCGAGCACGGCATCGAGGACAGCCCCGCCGAGCACTACCGCGACGCCCAGCGCATCGCCCACGGCAGCATCGACCCCGTGGTGCTGCGCCGCTTCGTGGACGAGGCCGCGCCCGCCATCGACTGGCTGATGGACCTCGGGTTCGTGCCGGCGCCGGGCACGCCGGTCGCGGGCGAGGCCCACGAGCAGTACTCGACCCGTCGTTATCTTTGGGGCCGCGACAAGGGCCTGTCAGTGCTCGAGGCGCTGCGCCCGGTGCACGAGCGCCTGGTGCGCGCCGGCCGCATCGACCTGCGGCTGCGGCACCGCATGACGCGGCTGCTCACCGACGGGCGCGGCGCGGTCGTCGGCGTGGGCGCCGCCACGCCCGACGGCGAGGCCGAGTTCCGCGCGCCGCGCGTGGTGCTGGCGTCGGGCGGCTACGCCGCCGCGCCCGAGCTCTGGCAGCAGCTCTCGCCGCGCATCCCGCTGTGTTCGCACGTCAACCCGTACTCGCGAGGCGACGGCCTGGTGGCGGCGCGCGCGCTCGGCGCCCGCGTCGACGGCGCCGAGAAGTTCCTGAACACCTTCGCCGGCTTCCGCGAGGACCCCGCCGACCCGCGCAGCGGCAGCTTCCTCGTGCTCTCGCCCGGCGCGCGCAAGGTATGGGAGCTGTTCGTCGACCATCGCGGCCGCCGCTTCATGCGCGAGGACCACCCGAGCATCGACTACCGCGAGCGCAGCCTGCTGCGCCAGCCGGGCACCGCCATGCACATCGTGCTCGACGAGGCGATCCTGCAGAACGCCACGCCGATCACCACCCAGTCGGCGGCCGCCTACCGCGCGCGGTTCGGCCACCACCCCTCGTTCGTGAAGGCGCGCACCCTGGGCGGGCTCGCGCGCCTGCTCGGCGTGCCGGCTGCGGCGCTGCGCCGCAGCGTGCGCGAGTACAACGCGGCGGTGGACGCGGGCGTCGACCGGCGCTTCGGGCGCGAGTTCCTCATCCGCCGCATCGAGAAGGCGCCTTTCTATGGCATCAAGGCGCAGGGCATCACGGTGCTGAGCCCCGCCGGCCTCGCCGTCGACCGGCAGCTGCGCGTGCTGCGCCAGGATGGCCGGCCGGTGCGCAACCTGCACGCCGTGGGCGAGGTGCTCGGCTTCGGCCGCACCTCGGGCGACGCTTTCGTGGGCGGGCTGTCGCTGACGCCGGCGCTGGCGCTCGGCAAGTGGTTGGGGGAGACGCTGCCGGTGGGCCGCGCCGGGCGCTGATCCGGCGGCGCGCGCTCAGCGCGCCTTGCCGACCGCGATGTCGAGCAGCATCGGCAGCATGCGCTTGCGGGCCTCGTCGAACGACACCGCCGAGAGCGCGAACCGCACCGCGACCGCGGCCACCGCCTCGCCCTCGAGCATGACCGGCACGGCGATGCTGCCCTGCTCGGTGAGGCGCAGCGGTCGGACCGCGCGCGCATGCCCGCGCTCGCGCGTGGCGGCGAGCTCGCGTTCGAGCGCGGCGCGGTCGGGCCACAGCCCATGCAGTTCCGGGGGGCGCGTCGGCCAGAGCAGCTCGACCAGCGTCTCCCGCGCGCGCGGCGCGGCGAAGGCGAGCACCG
>RFTM01000210.1 GCA_009923475.1 Gammaproteobacteria bacterium
GGCGACTCGACGAGATAGGTGGGGTTGGACTGGCCGCCCGGGAACTGCCGCACCCGCAACGCCCCCGCATGCTGCGGCAGCTGCGCCGCGAAATGGCGCTCGAGCGCGCCGACGTCGAACTCGAGGCCGGGACGGAACTCGTGCACCTGGCTCATGGTCTTCCTTTGCGATGCCCGTCCGGCAGGCCGGTGTGTTGGGTGCGGAACGGCGCCGCGCTCGCGCCGCCGTGCTTGCGGACATCGCCGCGCGCGCGCGAACCCTCGGCGAGCATGCCGGTGCCGGCGGGCTGCCAGGGCGGCACGAGGTGCTGCTTGCCCGGGCCGATGAGGTCGGCGCGCCCCATGCGCCGCAGCGCCTCGCGCAGCAGCGGCCAGTTGTTCGCGTCGTGGTAGCGCAGGAACGCCTTGTGCAGCCGGCGCACCTTCAGGCCGCGCGGGACCACGACCTCCTCGCTGCTGCGCGTGACCCGGCGCAGCGGGTTCTTGCCCGAGTGGTACATCGCGGTGGCGGTCGCCATCGGCGAGGGCAGGAAGGCCTGCACCTGGTCGGCGCGGAAACCGTTCTTCTTGAGCCAGAGCGCGAGCTCGAGCATGTCCTCGTCGGTGGTGCCGGGATGCGCGGCGATGAAGTACGGGATCAGGTACTGCTGCTTGCCGGCTTCCTTGGAGTAGCGGTCGAACAATTCCTTGAAGCGGTCGTAGGTCCCGATGCCGGGCTTCATCATCTTCGAGAGCGGCCCCTCGGAGATGGCCTCGGGCGCGATCTTGAGGTAGCCGCCCACATGGTGCTGCGCGAGCTCCTTGACGTACTCCGGCGACTCGATGGCGAGGTCGTAGCGCACGCCCGAGGCGATCAGCACCTTCTTGATGCCGGGCAGCGCGCGCGCCTTGCGGTAGAGCTCGATGAGCGGCGCATGGTCGGTGTTCAGGTTCGGGCAGATGCCGGGGAACACGCAGGACGGCTTGCGGCAGGCGCTCTCGATCTCGCGGCTCTTGCAGGCGAGGCGGTACATGTTCGCCGTCGGGCCACCGAGGTCGGAGATGACGCCCGTGAAGCCGGGCACCGTGTCGCGCACGGTCTCGATCTCCTTCAGCACCGACCGCTCCGAGCGGCTCTGGATGATGCGCCCCTCGTGCTCGGTGATCGAGCAGAAGCTGCAGCCGCCGAAGCAGCCGCGCTGGATCGAGATCTAGAAGCGGATCATCTTGTACGCCGGGATCTCGGCATCGCCGTAGGCCGGATGCGGCCGCCGCTGGTACGGCAGCTCGTACACGTGGTCCATCTCGGCGGTGGTCAGCGGGATGGGCGGCGGATTGAGCCAGACCTCGGAGAGGCCGTGGCGCTGCACCAGCGCGCGCGCGTTGCCGGGGTTGGCCTCGAGATGCAGGATGCGCGAGGCGTGCGCGTACATCACCGGGTCGTCGACCACCTGCTCGTAGGCCGGCAGCCGGATGACGCTGCGCGAGCGGTCGGCGCCCTTCACGCGGCGCACGAACTTCACCACCGCCTCCGCGGGCGCGGCATCGGCGACCTTGGCGGCCGTCGCCGCGCGCGTGCCGCCGTTGTCGTCCATGGCGTAGGGGTCGACGGGCGGGTTGAGCGGCCCGGGCGCATCGAGATGCGTCGAGTCGACCTCCACCCAGCCCTCGGGCACGGCGCGGCGCAGGAAGGCCGTGCCGCGCAGGTCGGTGATGTCGCCGATCGCCTCGCCCGCCGCGAGGCGGTGCGCGATGTCGACGATCTGCCGCTCGCCGTTGCCGTACACCAGCAGGTCGGCCTTGGCGTCGAGCAGGATGGAGCGGCGCACCTTCTCGGACCAGTAGTCGAAGTGGGCGATGCGGCGCAGGCTCGCCTCGATGCCGCCGATGACGATGGGCACGCCAGGGAAGGCCTCGCGCGCGCGCTGCGCGTAGACGATCACCGAGCGGTCGGGACGGCGGCCGCCCTCGCCGCCCGGCGTGTAGGCGTCGTCGCTGCGGATGCGACGGTCGCTGGTGTAGCGGTTGACCATCGAATCCATGTTGCCGGCGGTGATGCCGAAGAAGAGGTTCGGCCGGCCGAGCTCGCGGAAGGGATCGGCGCTCTGCCAGTCCGGCTGCGCGATGATGCCGACGCGGAATCCCTGCGACTCGAGCAGCCGCCCGACGATCGCCATGCCGAAGCTCGGGTGGTCGACGTAGGCGTCGCCCGTCACCACGATGATGTCGCAGGAATCCCAGCCCAGCGCGTCCATCTCGGCGCGCGACATGGGCAGGAACGGGGCGGTCCCGAAGCGGGACGCCCAGTGCTTGCGATAGCGGGTGAGTTCGCGGGCCGTGTCCATGGCGGCGTCATTAGACCAGAGCCGCAGCGCCGCTCACAGCCTGATGTGGACAGGCCGGGTTAGCATGCCTCCATGGACCGCCGCACCTCGACCAGCCGCACCTTCGCCCTGCTGCGCCGCCACCAGGGCGTCTGGGAGGGCCGTTACACCCACGTCGCCCCGCCGGATTGGCGCGTGGTGGCGACCCAGGACTACCGCATCGAGGTCGAGACCTTCGATGAGGGTCCGGTCGCCTACCGCCAGACGAGCCACTACCGCTTCCCCGACGGGCGCACCGAGACGCTGCGTTACGAGGGCGCGCTGCGGGCCGCGGACGACCGCATCGCGTTCGACGACGGCCGCATCCGCGGCGAGTGCTGGGCCATCGAGGACGGCACGCTCTACATGTGGTTCGCCTACGCGGCGTCGCCGGCGAGCCGCGTCACCGAGATGATCCAGTTGTCGGGCGACGGCCTGCACCGCGCCCGGACCTGGCACTGGTTCGAGCACGAGGCCTTGGTCAAGCTGACCTTGGTCCGGGAACAGCGGACCGGCTAGCGCGGCCCGTCAGCGCGGGAAAGGGTCCGAGAACTTCACGTCGCTGAGCAGCGCATCGTCGGTGAGGGTGCGCAGGAAAGCCTCGAGCGCGTCCTTCTCGGCGGGCGTGAGGTTGAGGCGCAGCGGCACGCCGCCCGGGCCCTGCAGGCGCGGATCGAGGTTGGGGTGCGGCTGGACGCCGTTGTCGTAGAAATCGATGACCTCGCGCAGCGTGGCGAAGCGGCCGTCGTGCATGTAGGGGGCGCGGACGGCGATGTTGCGCAGCGAGGGCACCTTGAAGCGCGCGTTGCCCGCACCCGCATCGACGGTGACGGCGTCGAGGCCGTTGTTGCGGATGCCGTCGCCGGCATGCGCGATCGTGGTGTGGCACTGCGCGCAACGGGCGCGCCCGGTGAAGATCTGCTGGCCCTGCAGCTCCGCCGGGGTGAACACCGCGGCGAAGTTCGGCGCGCCGCCGGTGAACGCGGAATCGAACTTCGAGCGGTACGACACCATCGCCCGGACGAACTGCGCCAAGGCGCGCGCGATGCGATCGCCGGTGACCGCCGGATCGCCGAAGGCCGCCGTGAACAGCGGGCCGTAGAAACCGACGGCGCCGAGCTTGGCGGTGAGCTGCGGCAGCGTCATGCCCATCTCGGTGGTGTCCTGGATGGGCTGCAGCACCTGCGCCTCGAGCGTGGCCGCGCGCTCGTCCCAGAAGAACCGGCCGCGCGCGTAATAGCGCGCGTTCGCGAGACCCATCGCATGGCGCGCCGTACGGCCGCCCTGGAATCCGACGCTGAAGCGGGCCGGATCGGAGAAGCCCGTGGCCTGGCGGTGACAGGAGCCGCAGGACACGGTGTCGTTCACCGACAGCCGCTTGTCGTAGAAGAGCACACGGCCGAGCGTGGCGCCGGCGTTGGTGACGGGGTTGTCCGGCGGCGTGTTGTCGAGCGCGAGCGGGCTCGGGCCGCCGCCCGGCGCGCGGAACTGCGCGGGCAGGGCGATATCGGCGTCGGTGTACCCGAAAGGCGTGGCCGGCAGCGACGGCACCGCCGCGGGGGGCGTCGCCGGCGGGGCGACCGCGCTGGGCGTCGTGGAGGGCGCGCCGCCGCCACCGCCGCCGCAGGCGGCCAA
>RFTM01000022.1 GCA_009923475.1 Gammaproteobacteria bacterium
ATGGAGTTGAGCGTGAAATCCATCCAGTACATGAACGCGAACGTAGGGATCGCCGACAAGGGGATGGCCAGCGCCGAGATCGCCGTCGAGCGCCAGTCCCGCAGGAACACAAACACGACCAGCACCGCGAGCACCGAGCCTTCGAGCATCGCCTCGAGCGCCGAGCGGTAGATCTGACGGGTGTTCTCCACGGTGGTGAACACGCGCGTGACCGCGATGTCCGGGTTGGCCGCGACGATCTTCGCGATCTCCTTCTCGGCACGGTCGAGCGTCGAGATGTCGGAGACGCCGCGCGACTTGGAGATGCCGAAGGTCACCGCGGCGCGGCCGTTGAGCCGCTGCATGGATCGGCGCTCCGCCACCGAGTCGGACACTTCGGCGAGGTCGGACAGCCGCACCAGCGTCCCGCCCGCGACGCGGATCTGCGTCGCGCCGAGCTGCAGCGCCGTGGCCGCCGAACCGAGCACGCGGATCGACTGCTCGCCGCCGCCGACCTGGGCCCGGCCGCCGGGCGCGTTGACGTTGAGCAGGCGCAGCTGCTGGTTGACCTCCGCAGCGGTGACGCCCAGCGCCTGCATGCGCGCGGGATCGAGGTCGATGCGGATCTCGCGGTCCTCGCCCCCGCCCCGCGACACCTGCGCCACGCCCGGCAGCGACAGCAAGCGCTTCGCCACGTCGTTGTCGACGAACCAGCTCAACTGCTCCGGGGTGCGCGCAGTCGTCGTCACCGCGTAATAGGCGATGGATCCGCCTTCGATGTCCACGCGGTTCACCTGCGGCTCGTTGATGCCCTCCGGCAGGTCTGACCGGACCTTGCTCACCGCGTCGCGCACGTCGTTCAGGGCGCGGTCGAGCGGCGTGCCGATGTCGAACTCGACCGAGGTGGAGGAGACGCCCTCGCTGGCCCGCGAGCTGATGTTGCGCACGCCGCTCACGCTGCGCACGGCGCCCTCGATCTTCTGCGTGACCTGCGACTCGATCTCGGCGGGCGCGGCGCCCGGCTGCGAGACCTGCACGATGATCAGCGGGAAGCTGACGTCGGGTTGCAGGTTGATGGGCAGGCGGATGAAGCTCACGATCCCGAGGAAGGTGAGCACCATGAAGAGCACCAGCGGCAGCGTGGGGTTCCTGATCGCCCACGCGGAGATGTTCTTCATCGTGAGACCCGCACCGGCTCCCCGACGCGCAGGTACGGCCCCGCCAAAACCACCACGCGTTCGCCGCCCGTGAGGCCGGAGGCCACGACGACGCCGTCCTCGCGCACGCCGCCCAGCGTCACGGCGCGGCGCTCGACCTTGTCGCCCGCGCCGGCCAACAGCACGTAGTTGCCGCCGGCATCGCTCAAGACCGCCGTCTGCGGCAGCACCGGCGCGCGGCGCGTCCCGGTGTCGATCTCGCCCCGGGCGAACGCCCCCGGTCGCAGGTCGGGGTGCGGTTCGAGGTCGATGCGCACGCTGCCGAGCCGCGTCTGCGGATCGATGACGGCGCCGATCAGGCGCACCCTTCCCGTGAAGGGCTCCGCGACCCCGGTGACCCGCACGCGCGCGCCTTGGCCGGGCGCGAGCCGCGGCAGGTCGCGCTCGGCCACGTTGCCCCGCATCTCGATGGCGCCCGCACGGCCCAGGCGGAAGATCGGCGCGCCGCCCGGCCCGGCAAGCTGGCCGACCTCCGCGCTGCGCGTCAGCACGATGCCGTCGAAGGGCGCGCGCACCTCGGTGCGCCGCAGCCGCTCGCGCGCCTCGGTCAACTGGGCGGTGACGACCTTCACCTTGGAGGCCGCGGCGACCGCCGCCGCGCCCCGCCTCTCGATCTCCTGTGCCGACAGCGCACCGGAGGCGGCGACCGCCTGCGCGCGTCTGTAGTCCGCTTCGGCCACGGCCGCGTTGGCCTTGGACTCCTCGAGGGATGCCTCCAGGCTCGCCACCTGCGGCGCGACCAGGGAGGTGTCGAGCCGCGCGAGGACGGCGCCGGCCTTCACACGGTCGCCCACTTCGGCATAGAGCCCGGCGACACGCCCACCCTCGCCCTCGGCGCTGATCGCGGCTTCGTCACGCGCCGCGATGGCGCCGGTGAGGTTCACCACCTCGGGCACCTCGATCGGACGGACCTCGGCGACGCGCACCAGCGGCGCCGGCGCCGCCGCGCCATCGGGTCGTGACGACAGCCACACCCGCCACAACCCGAGCAGGGCGAGCAGCAGGATGACCGCGAGGGTCCAAAGAATGATCCGGGGGATGCGGGCGAAGGCGAAGGCAGGCATTGGCATACTGTTGTATTTGACTATAACACCACGGGAAGGTCAAGGACCTCCCCGACAGCGTCGCCGACGGGCGGACATCGGACCTATCCTTCGCACATGCGTATCGCCAAACCCTTGCTGCTGGTCAGCACGCCTGTGGGTGTCGGACTCGGCTTCGTCGAAGCGTGGCGGGTCGGTTGGTGGCTCGCCGCCCTGATGGCGGCGATGATCGGGCTGCTCGGCTTCTTTTCAGCGCTCACCGTCCGCCGCATCCGCGCGGAGCGTCGAGAGGACGACGCCACGGCCGGTCGCTGAACGGCGCGACGGCGCCGGCACGACCAAGGCATCGCAACCGCACACCCGCAACAGCCGCTCGGTGAGCGATGGCTCACGGGACGGCGACTCAGGCCGCTCCGGACGACCGGTCACCACGAGGTCTACGCCAGCCGACCTCAGGGCCGGCGCCAACACCATGCCCGGATCGCCCTCCAACAGCTTCAACGGCATGTCTGCGACGCCGAGCGTCATCACCGCCTTTGATACCGACCTTCTCGGCGGCCGGATCCCGTTCGGGTCCGGGCGGCAATAGGCGAGCGAGAAGGTCCCGTGACAGGCGGCCGCGAGACCGCGCGCGACCTCGATCACCCGCCGCGCCACGGCCAGATCGGCGCGTTGCAGATCGAGCGCCGCCCAGATGCGGGGCTCCGGTCGCCAAGGGCGGCGGCGGGTGAGCATCAAAGGCACCCGGCAGACCTCCACCAAGGCCAGGTCAGCCGCCGCCGACGCGTCGCGCTGCGGCTCCAAGCCGTCGGCGAAATTCTTGATCACCATGTCGTGCCCACCCTCGGCGACACGCGCGGCGACCCCTTCGGTGAAGCTCGTCGCGCAGGCGGCGCGGGTGGTCATGCGCAGGTCCGGTGCAGCGATCGAACTGCGCAGCGCCCCGAGGTAGCGACGGCTCTCGGTCAGACAGGCGGCGAGTTCAGCCCGGGCCACCTCGTCATCAGGAGAATGCTCCACCGCCCAGGCATGATCGGCATCGCAGGCGAAGAGCTCGATATCGGCGTCGAGGTGCCGCGCGAGGATCGATGCCTTGCGGAACGCCACTTCCGCCTCGCCCGACCGATCGGCGCAGAGCAACAAGGAACGGAACGGTCGAACCCGGTCCAGCATCGTCAGTCCCCGCGGGTCGGCCTCAGCGCCCGGTCTCGGCGGACGCCGCGCAAGCCGCGCAACGATCGGCCTCGGGGATCGCGTCATGGCGCGCAGGTTCTATGGAGCGCCCGCAGCGCTCGCATTCCGGGTAGCGCCCGCTGTCGAGCCTGTCGAGCGCGTGGTTGACCCGCCGCAGCGACTCGCGGGCATCGATGTCGATGTTGCGCAGCACGTCCTCGTTGCCGCGCTCCACGGCCTGTTCTTCGGGATCCGCCGAGAGCGGTTGCGCCTCGTGGCGCAGACCCGCCTCGGCACGGCTGACGCGCCGCGCCAACTCGTCACGGCGCAGTTCCAACCGGCGGCGTGCCACATGGATATCGACCATCCCTTGCCTCCTGCCCCTTCCCTCTTGCGCAAGGTCTCACCCGGCGTGGCCCGATGCCATTGCGGCATGTACTTACCGGCTGCCCGGACCGTCCCCCGTGCTAGCATCGAAACCGTCATCCGCCAGGGTAGAAGGTGTCCTTTTGGACCCCAACACCGCCGACAACGCCCGTCGGGAACAGCCCGAACTGCAGACGCTGCTCGACGCCACCGTGGATGCCGTGGTCATCATCGACGCCCGCGGCAGCGTCGAGAGCTTCAACCGCGCCGGGGAGCGGCTGTTCGGCTACGCCGCCGACGAGGTGATCGGCCGCAACGTCAGCGTGCTGATGACCGCCACCGACCGGGATTCGCACGACGGCTACATGGCGCGCTACATGCGATCGGGCGTGCCGCACATCATCGGCATCGGCCGCGAAGTCGACGCGCGGCGCAAGGACGGCTCGGTGTTCCCGGTGTTCCTTTCGGTCGGCCGGGTGCACGACTCGGACCCGCCCCGTTTCATCGGCTTGCTGCACGACATCACCCTGCGCCGCGAGGCCATGGCCGCGCTGCGGCGCGAGCGCGACCGCGCGAGCATGTACCTCGAGATGGCGCAGGTGATCCTGCTCGCGCTGTCCGCCGACCTGCGCGTGCAGCTCGTCAACCGGAAGGGCTGCGACGTCCTCGAGCGCCGCGAGCTCGACCTGCTCGGACGCGACTGGTTGGAGACCGCGGTCCCCGCGGACCAAAGGTCCGCCGTGCGCAGCGAACTCGATGCCTTGGCACGCGCCGCGGAGCCCGACGAGCGCTACTTCGAGCACGAGGTCCTGGCGCCCGCAGGCGGACGCCGCCTGATCGGCTGGCGCGCGATAGCGATGCGCAACGCCGAGGGGAGGCTCACGGGTTACTTCGCCTCCGGCGAGGACATCACCGATGCGCGGCGTGCCGCCGAGGAGGCGCAGGCCGCCCAGCAGCGCATGACGCAGGTCTCGCGCCTCGCCACGATGGGCGAGATGGCGGCCGGCATCGCCCATGAGCTCAACCAACCCCTCGCCGCGATCGCCAACTACGCCAACGCGGCGCTGCGCCTGACGGCGATGCAGGACCTGTCGCAGGTCGACCCCGAAGGCGACGTGCGGACCGCGCTCGACCAGATCAGCCAGCAGGCGCATCGCGCCGGCGAGATCATCCGACGCCTGCGCGCCCTGGTGCAGAACCGCGAGACCCGCCTCGAGCCCTCGCCGGTCAATCCGTTGGTCACGGAGGTGCTCGGTTTCCTGCGCAGCGACGCGCGCCTCAACGAGGTCGCGCTGCTGACCGACCTCGCGGACGGCCTGCCGATCGCGATGGTCGACCGCATCCAGGTCCAGCAGATCCTGCTCAACCTGCTGCGCAACGCGATCGAGTCGGTCGTGGAGGCGCGCACCACGGACCGCGAGGTGCGCGTCAGCACCCGTCGCGACGGCGCGGACTCGCTCGTCATCGAGGTGCTCGACAACGGCGGTGGCGTGCCGGCGGAGCTCGCGGCGCGGATCTTCGACCCGTTCTGCACCACCAAGGAGTCGGGCACCGGGCTCGGACTCGCCATCAGCCGCAGCATCGCCGAGGCCCATCACGGCCGCCTGTCCTACGCGCCTGCCGCCGGGGGCGGCGCGCGGTTCACCCTGCGCTTGCCCTGCGAGGAGACACCACCATGAACAACCGTCCCGCCTCGGTCACGGTCGTCGATGATGACGACGCGGTCCGGGACTCCTTGCGCCTGCTGCTCAAGTCCGTCGGACTGCCCACGGTCGCCTACCCCTCGGCACGCGAATACCTCGAGGCGTGGCGGCCCGACCAGCCGGGTTGCCTGGTGCTGGACGTCCGCATGCCCGGCATGAGCGGACTGGAACTGCAGCAGGAGCTCAACCGCCGCGGCGCCATCACGCCCGTGATATTCATCAGCGGCCACGGCGACATCCCCATGGCCGTCGAGGCGATCCAGCACGGCGCATTCGACTTCCTGCAGAAGCCGTTCCGGGACCAGGACCTGATCGACCGCGTTCAACGGGCGCTGCAGGCCGACCGCGCGAACCGCGACGCGCTGTCGCAGCGCGACCTGCTCCGCGATCGCCACGCCTCGCTCACGCCGCGCGAGAAAGAGGTGCTGCTGCTGGTGACGCAAGGCAAGGCCAACAAGGTCATGGCCGGCGACCTCGGCGTGAGCCAGCGCACCGTCGAGATCCACCGCGCCCGGGTCATGGAGAAGATGGGCGCGCAGTCCCTCGCGCACCTGGTGCGCATGACGATCGACCTCGGGCTGACCGCCGGCGAGGCCTGAGCGGTCAGGGAGGCGGCTGGCGCGACAGCCAGTCGGCCACGGCGGAGACGCCCGCCTCCCCCAATGTGCCGGCGAGCGCCGCGTGGCGGCGCGACTGCGAGGACCTCATGTCGCGCGTATCGAGCATCTTGCGCTCGAGGTAGGGCGCATGTTGCCCGGCGAGCGCCGGTCGCGGCGGTTGCGCGGCCGCAGCGCCGCCCGCACCGTGACAACCCGCGCAATGCCGCGCGAAGAGCGAACGGCCCCGGTCGAGCTGCGACCCGTCGCCGGTGGTCGCCGGCATGCCCCGGCGCAGGGACGCGACGTGCGCCGCGACGGCATCGAGCTCCGCGGCGTCGGCGAGATGCTGCGGATCGGAGAAATGGCGCATCCGGATGTCGTCGCGCCGATGCGCGCGGAAGTCGTCGAGGGCGCTGCGGACGAATGCCGCAGGCTGCCCGCCGATGGCCGGCACCGAGCCGTCCGACACTCCGCTGCCATCGGCGCCGTGACAGGCCGCGCAGTCAAGGAAGAGCCGCGACCCCGAGGGCCGCGCTGCGGGCAGCTCGGGCGGCGTCTGCGCCCGCGCATGCCCGGCGGCGAACGCCAAGACCAGGACGGCGGCCCAGGGGCCGCAGCGGATCGGACGGGATGTGTGCGCTTGCATGGGCCGATGTCAACCGCTGCACGCGGCTTGCGCAACTGCGGCTTCTACGGATGCGTCTTCTACCTATTCAAGCGCGAAGGTGCCCGCGCGAACATTGCGCCGCACGGGGACGGCACGTCCCCTCTTCGCCGGGGGTCTGATGAACGCGGTGTCCTACAACGACAAGGTCATCCGGCAGTTCGCCGTGATGACGTTGGTCTGGGGCGTGGTCGGCATGCTGGTGGGCGTCATCATCGCCTCCCAACTGCTGTTCCCGGCCCTCAACTTCGACCTGCCGTGGCTGACCTTCAGCCGTCTGCGGCCGCTGCACACCAACGCGGTGATCTTCGCCTTCGGCGGATCGGCGATCTTCGCCACCTCGTACTACATCGTGCAGCGCACCTGCCACACCCGCCTCTTTTCGGACGGCCTGGCGGCGTTCACGTTCTGGGGCTGGCAGCTGGTGATCGTGCTGGCGGCCATCTCGCTGCCCATGGGCTGGACCACCGGCAAGGAGTACGCCGAGCTCGAGTGGCCGATCGACCTGCTGATCGCCGTCGTGTGGGTGGCCTACGCGGTGGTCTTCCTCGGCACGCTCGCCAAGCGCAAGGTCGAGCACATCTACGTCGCGAACTGGTTCTTCGCCGCGTTCATCATCACCGTGGCGGTGCTGCACATCGTCAACAGCGCCGAGATCCCGGTGACCCTGACCAAGAGCTACTCCGCCTACGCGGGCGTGGTCGACGCCATGGTCCAGTGGTGGTACGGGCACAACGCGGTGGGTTTCTTCCTGACCGCCGCCTTCCTCGGGATGATGTACTACTTCGTGCCGAAGCAGGCCGGGCGCCCCGTGTATTCCTACCGGCTGTCGATCGTGCACTTCTGGTCGCTGATCTCGATCTACATGTGGGCGGGCCCGCACCACCTGCACTACACGACACTGCCCGATTGGGCGCAGACGATCGGCATGGTCTTCTCGTTGATGCTCATCGCGCCGTCCTGGGGCGGCATGATCAACGGCATCATGACCCTGTCGGGCGCGTGGCACAAACTGCGTGACGACCCGATCCTGAAGTTCCTCATCGTGTCGCTGTCGTTCTACGGCATGTCGACCTTCGAGGGGCCGATGATGTCGATCAAGACCGTCAACGCGCTGTCGCACTACACCGACTGGACCATCGGCCACGTGCATTCCGGCGCGCTCGGCTGGGTCGCCATGGTGACCGTCGGCTCGATGTACATGCTCATCCCCCGTCTCTGGGGCCAGACGAAGATGTGGAGCACTCGGCTCATCGACGTGCACTTCTGGACGACCACCATCGGCATCGTGCTCTACACGGTGTCGATGTGGATCGCGGGCGTGACGCAGGGCCTCATGTGGCGCGCCACCAATCCCGACGGCACCCTCACCTACTCCTTCGTCGAGGCGCTGAAGGCCACCTATCCGTACTACGCCATCCGGCTGGTCGGCGGCCTGCTCGTGTTCGGCGGCATGCTGCTGATGGTCTACAACGTCGTGAAGACCATCGGCCAGGGACGGCCCACCACCGTCGCCATCCCGGCGCCCGCCGCCACGCACGCGCCGCAACCGGCCTGAGGCACCGCCATGAAGCACGAGACCATAGAGAAGAACGTCGGGCTGCTCGGGGTGCTGATCGCCATCGTGATCAGCTTCGGCGGCCTGGTCGAGATCATCCCGCTCACGCTGTCGCGCGAGACGACGCAGCCCGCGCCCGGGATCGCGCCCTACCCGGCGCTGCAGCTCGAGGGCCGCGACATCTACCTGCGCGAGGGCTGTTACAACTGCCACTCGCAGATGATCAGGCCGCTGCGAGGCGAGACCGAGCGTTACGGCCATTACTCGCTCGCGGGAGAGTCGGTGTACGACCACCCGTTCCAGTTCGGCTCCAAGCGAACCGGTCCCGACCTCGCGCGCGTCGGCGGCAAGTACACGGACGAATGGCAGCGCCTGCACCTGGTCGATCCCCGTGACCTGGTCCCGGAGTCCAACATGCCCGGGTTCCCGTGGCTGCAGACCGCGAAGGTCGACGCCGGATTGACGCCCGCGAAGATGCGCGCGCTGCGCAAGGTCGGGGTGCCGTACACCGACGCGCAGATCGCTTCCGCCTCGTCCGAGGTACAGGGCAAGACCGAGATGGAGGCGCTGATCGCCTACCTCCAGGGGCTCGGCACGGCTTCGCAGGGATGGAGGTGAACATGGACGCGGACACGCTCGGCACCCTTCGCGGACTCGCCACGCTCTTCGCCATGCTTGCGTTCATCGCGGTGTGCGTCTGGGCCTGGAGCGGCAAGCGCCGCCCGCGCTTCGACGCGGCGGCCCGCATGCCGCTCGAGGAGGACCGGTCATGAGCCCGATCGTCTCGGCGATGATCATCGCGATCGTGCTCCTCAACACGGCGGCCATGGTCTGGCTGCTGCTGTGGATGCGCAAGCGGCGCGGCGAGCCGCAGACCGCCGGCGACACCACCGGCCATGTCTGGGACGGCGACCTGCGCGAGTACAACAACCCGCTGCCGCGCTGGTGGCTGTGGCTGTTCCTCATATCGGTCGCTTTCGCGCTCGCTTACCTGCTGCTCTACCCCGGGCTCGGCGACCGGCGCGGCACGCTCGGCTGGACGCAGGTGAAGCAGTGGGAGGAGATGCAGGCCGCCCAGGAGCGCAGCGCGCGGTCCATCCTCGCGCGGTTCGACGGGCGCGATCCTGCGGCGCTCGCAGGCGATCCGGCCGCCGTCGCCATCGGCCGCAACCTGTTCGCCAACAATTGCGCCGCCTGCCACGGCTCCGATGGCCGCGGCGCCACCGGCTTCCCCAACCTCACCGACGGCGACTGGCTGTGGGGCGGCGATCCGGAGACGATCGTCACCACGGTCTCGCAGGGTCGCGTCGGCGTGATGGCGCCGTGGATCGACGTGCTCGGCGAGAAGGGCGTGGACGATGCCGCGGCTTATGTGCTGTCGCTCTCGGGCCGCAAGGCGCCGAAGGGCGATGTCGCGGCCGGCCAGGCGCAGTTCAACACCTATTGCACCGCCTGCCACGGCCCGGACGGCCGCGGCAACACGGCGGTCGGCGCACCCAACCTCACGGACGGCATCTGGCTGCACGGCGGGTCGGCGGCCAAGGTCCGCGAGACGATCGCGCACGGCCGCCAGAACGCCATGCCCGCGCAGGAAGCCCGCCTCGGCGACACGCGCATCCGCCTGCTCGCGGCCTATGTCATCAGCCTGCGCGGACCCACCCGTGTCGCAGCCCTCGACAGCCGGTGACGGCAAGGCGCGCGCCGGACTCACGGCGCTGTGGTGCTCGTTCCTGGCGGCGAGCATCGCGACCCTGCTGTTCTTCGCCTTCGTCGACCCCACACCGGTCGTCGCGGTGCTGACGCCGACCGACGTGCTGCCGAGCCGCACGGCGCTGTACAGCCTCGGGTTCTTCTTTTTCTGGGCGATGTGCGCCCTCGCCGCCGGCCTGACGGCCTGGCTGCTCCGCCCCCCTCCGCGATGAACGCCACCGCGCCCACGGACCCGTCGGATTCCTACTACGCCGCGCACCAGAAGGTCTACCCGCGGGAGGTCTCCGGTCGCTTCGCCAACTTGCGGGTGACCGCCGCCTGGGTGCTGCTCGGGCTCTTCTACGGCCTGCCCTGGCTGACCTGGGACGGACGGCAAGCGGTGCTCTTCGACCTGCCCGCGCGGCAGTTCCACCTGTTCGGCCTCACGCTCTGGCCGCAGGACTTCATCTACCTCGCGTGGCTGCTCGTCATCGCCGCGCTCAGCCTGTTCTTCTTCACCGCCATCGCCGGTCGGCTGTGGTGCGGATACGCCTGTCCGCAGACCGTATGGACGGAGGTGTTCCTGTGGCTCGAGCGCGTGACCGAGGGCGACCGTGCGCGGCGCATCAAGCTCGACGCGTCGCCGTGGGGACGCGAGAAACTGCTGCGCAAAGGCGCCAAGCAGGCCCTGTGGATCGTGTTCGCGCTCTGGACCGGCTTCACCTTCGTCGGCTTCTTCACCCCCATCCGCGAGCTCGCCGGCGAGGTGATGGCAGGCGCGCTCGGGCCATGGGAGACGTTCTGGACCCTCTTCTACGGCTTCGCCACATATGGCAATGCGGGCTTCCTGCGGGAGCAGGTCTGCAAGTACATGTGCCCCTACGCGCGGTTCCAGAGCGCGATGTTCGACAAGGACACCTTGATCATCACCTACGACGCCGGGCGCGGTGAACCCCGCGGCGGACGCCGTCGCGGCACGGACCCGCGCGTCGCAGGCCTCGGCGATTGCACCGACTGCACGCTCTGCGTGCAGGCCTGCCCCACCGGCATCGACATCCGCAAGGGCCTGCAATACGAGTGCATCGCCTGCGCCGCCTGCATCGACGCCTGCGACTCGGTGATGGACCGGATGGGGTATGCGCGCGGGCTGGTCCGCTACGACACGGAGCACGCGCTGCAGGGCCGCAGCGGCCGCGTGCTGCGGCCGCGGGTCATCGTCTACGGCTCGCTGCTCGGCTTGCTGGTCGCCGGCCTCGTCGCCTCGCTCGCGATGCGCAAGCCGGTCGCGCTCGACGCGCTGCACGACCGCAACGCCCTCTATCGCGACCTGGGAACGGGCGAGATCGAGAACGTGTACCTGCTCAAGATCATGAACAAGGACGGCAAGACCCACCGCTTCGTGGTCTCCCTGACGGACGACCAGGACCGCGGTCACGACGGGGAGTCCGCGCATCGCCTGGATCCGGCGCGACCGGTGTTCGAGGTCCGCGGCGGCGAGGTGTACAACGCCGCCGTGCGCGTCCGCCGCGCCGCCTGGGATGATGACGAGCGCGACGGCTCGCATCCCGGGTCCTCGAAGCTGCGCCTCACCGTGACCGCCGAGGATGACCCCGCGCTCGTCGCGAGCGCGGACGCGCGGTTCTTCGCGCCACAGGACTGACCGGATACAACTCCAGGGGATACCGCATGGACTCCATCGCCGCCGCTCCCGCCGTACGCCGACCGAACCTCGCGTTGTGGGCGATGATCGCGATCCCGGCGGCGACGGTGGTCG